>NZ_JAIXMZ010000017.1:0-18042 GCF_020328025.1 Candidatus Endomicrobiellum pyrsonymphae
GGAGTTGGCGGCGAGGAATTTGCCGGCGCTGGCTACGATAAAGGAGGAGAGTGATAGGAGAGATATGTTGAGGGATCTGATAAATGATAGGGTGCTAGCGAAGATGTGGAAGGCGATGGATGTGACGGTGATGGTGATTGAGGCGTGGTCGGCTGAGGCGATGAAGACGATGATTGGGGAATAATCTGTCTAGTTGTGTAGCAATATGGCGAAAATGGCGGAAGACCGAGGAAGGAATGAGGGTGGCGATGATGGAGTGAAGATGCTGATGAAGATGGGGAGAAGGTGATAAAATGAATACGGTGGCGGCGGTGAAGATGGGGACGCTAAAGAATATGTCTGCGGCTACGGAATTATATCTTTTTTCAAGGACTTCTTTCACCACTTTTTTCAGTGTGTTGTTCAGTAGGTTGTGCTCCATCAGCGTGACAAACACGGCTTTTTTTGTCATACTTGAGCGTAGCGAAGTATCCGTATTGTTGTTCGTTCTCTCAGGCATTTGTTTGTGAGACTTAGGATGAAACGATTGTCTCTATGTTTTCTGCACGTTTTGCGTGGTCTTGTAACGGTTAGAATAGAAATATTAAATTAAGGAATAAAAGTATGAATTTGGCAAAATTGTCAATTAAACGTCCCACTTTTGTGATAGCGTTGTTAATGACCTTACTCATTTTAGGCGCTATGTCTTTAAACAAACTAAGCGTAAGAATGTACCCGGACGTTGAGTTTCCGTTTGTTGTTGTTATAACTGCTTATCCGGGCGCCGGCGTTTCAGAAATTGAGCGGCTTGTTACAAAACCGATAGAGGATGCAGTTAGCGGTGTTTCGGGATTGAAACATATTCAGTCTATAAATCAGGATAACAGGTCCATAGTACTTGGCGAATTTGAACTTTCAAAAGATCCTGATGTTGCGACCCAGGAAGTTAGAGATAAAATAGGTCAGATAAGATCTGTTTTGCCTGGTGATATAAAAGAACCTGTTATTATGAAAGCTGACCCTAACAGCATGCCTATTGTTACATTGAGTTTGAAAGCGAAAGATATGAGCCCTAAACAGTTGTATGATTTTGCTGATGATATAGTTTCTAAAGATTTTGCTCAAGTTTCTGGCGTTTCAAAAGTGGGAATTGTTGGCGGATTAAAAAGGGAAATACACATTAATGCAAATAGAGAAAAACTGAAAGAACACGAGCTTACGCTTACCTCTTTAGCTGGAAAAATTAAGTTAAATTCTTCAAATATTCCAGCCGGAAAAATTAATAGAGGATCTCAAGAAATATCGTTTAGAACGATGGGTGAATTTAAATCAGTGGAACAAATTAACGATGTTGTCGTGAACTTTGTTGGCAATGATAAATCTGTTACTGTAAGGGATGTCGCTCAAGTTGAAGATGGTGTTGAAATTGAAACTTCAAGAGCAAGAATTGATACCAGAGAAGACGGCAAAGTAGTATCGGAACCCGCTCTTTTGTTGCAGATTTACAGGCAAGCAAAGGGTAACGACGTAGCTGTATCAGATGGGATAGGAAAAAAAATCAAAGAAGTAAATGAAAAATATAAGCAATATCCAAGTCAACCTCAGCTCACTCTAATTTCAGACTTTGCCAGCATCGTAAGGATGAACATTGACGATGTAAAGTCAACGATACTTGAAGGCGTTTTTCTTGCTATTATAGTTGTATATTTCTTTTTGGGTAGCTGGCGTTCGACGTTTATCACGGCTTTATCTCTTCCAAACAGTTTGATAGGTTCGTTTGTATTCATGTATGTTTTTGGATTTAGCTTAAATGTTTTGTCGTTGATGGCGCTGTCTCTTGCTATTGGACTTTTGATAGATGATGCAATTGTTGTACGTGAAAATATTTTTAGACATTATGAAGAAGGTTCATCTCCCCTAAAGGCTGCAATTGTGGGAACAAATGAAGTTACTCTCGCTGTTGTCGCTACCACGAGCACGGTTATAGCTGTATTTCTTCCCGTTGCTTTTCTAAGCGGAATTATGGGACAATTTTTTAGAGAATTTGGGTTGACCGTAGTATTTGCAATGGTTATATCTATTCTTGACGCATTGACAATAGCGCCTATGCTTTCTGCTTATATTATTTCTGAACATAATAAGAAGCCTGCAAAGAAATGGAAAATTCAAGAAACGTTTATCAAATTTTTTAGGGCAATAACAGTGGACTGGTTTAATATAGTTTTCGGTTTTGTTGAAAGGTCGTACAAGAACATTATTTCTTTTGTTGTTAAGAAAAAACTTGTTGATGTGGAATCTAGTTTTTTTGGAAAGAAGAAAAGACATTTTATTATAAGTTGGAAATTTGTTACTTTGTTTATTACTGTTTTTATATTTTTAGGTACAATTGCGGCGGCAAAAAAATATCTTAAAACTACGTTTATGCCTGCTTCTGAATCAGGCGAGTTTAATGTTAATGTTCAAGCTAAACCTGGGACGTCTTTAGATAAAATGGATATTTATGCGAAACAAATTGAAGAAATACTTATGAGCGATCCTGATATTGAGCTTGTTTCTTGCGCGATTGGAGCTGTCGATATGTTCACCAAGCTTTCAAGCAAGGCAAAGTTATACGTAAAAATGATTCCCGCTAAGTCTCATGCAGGGTTATTTGGTAAGAAAAATGACGCATTGGGATTGCCTGAAAGAACTCGCAGTAGTTCTGAGATGAAAGATTATCTTAGAAAAGTTTTCAACGAAAAATTTGGCGACGAGCTTGAGTTTTCTATAGCCAAACAGTCGCTTGGGGGCGGGGGGTCAGAAAGTGAATTCGTAATGGAGCTTACTGGCGACGATGTGGAGGTTTTATACGCAGCTGCGCAACAGCTTGCGGAGAAGTTTAAATCGATACCTCATTTTGTTGATATACACTCTAATTATAAATTTGGAAAACCTGAAGTGCAGATACAGATGGATACTAAGAAAATGGAAAATCTTGGCGTAAGTTCTGTTGTAGTAGGTAATGAAATAAGAGCTATGATTGACGGCGCTAATGGCGGAAAATACAGAGAAAAAGGTTTGGAGTGTGATATAAAAGTAAAATTCCAAGAAAATCAGCAAGATATTGTAAAGAGTTTTGACACAATATACGTAAGTAATGTTAACAATAAGCTTGTGAAGTTAAAAAATGTTGCGTCTGTAAAAGAGACATCCGGGTTCACTGAGATTTTTAGAAAAGACAGGTCGCGGTTCGTTACGGTTGAAGGCAATATCTCTGCAGGTGGAGCTATAGGCGAAATAAACAAGGATACTTTTAAAATATTTAATGAGCTAAAAGCCGATCCCGTAAATGCTGAAAAGTGGAAAAATATACAATGCAATTTTTCCGGTGGCGCTGAGCATATGTCAGATATGTTTAAGAACATCATTATAGCTGCTGCTCTTTCGTTGGTGTTTATATTTATGGTACTTGCAAGCCTGTATGAGTCTGTAATAACTCCGTTTACTATTATGACTGCGCTTCCTCTTGCGATTATCGGCGGTGTTATTGCTTTGTTAATTGTGCGTCAACCTATTGATATGTTTACTATGATAGGAATGATAATGCTTCTTGGTATTGTTGCTAAAAATTCAATTCTTTTAGTGGATTACGTGCAGCAGCAAATGAGGAATGGGTTTAGTGTAAATGATTCCATAATAAAGGCAGGTGTAGTAAGATTTCGCCCTATACTTATGACATCCTTTGCTCTTATTGCCGGTATGCTTCCCACGGCTCTTGGACTTAGCGAAGCAGGACAGTTCAGAAAAGGTATGGGAATTGTTGTAATCGGTGGCGTAATAAGCTCTACTATTCTTACATTAATTGTTGTCCCTGCAGTATTTGAGTACATGGATAAACTTAGATATTTTTTGCGTAGAATTACAGGAAGACCTGAAAAGAGGATGGTTGATCATACGGAAGAAGAATTAGAAAATAAACATTTAAAGTAGTATTGTTGTGATGATTTTATATAGAAATATGCCATTTTATTAAAAGCCCGTCATTGTTTTAATTTGTTTGTCTTTGTTTTTGAAGTTATTAAAGTGCGCAATATGTTGTGATATTCTACACGGAGCTATTAATTTACGTTGGGTGTTTCTTTATGTAACTTGTGCCACTCATTCCAATTTCAAGTTTTTATGGCGACATCAATACAAATGTTTTGGTAAAATATGAGCGAGAGGAAGATGCCTATGGAATTGGAATAAGTCATGGGGATGAAATGGACAAGCATTCAATAGGCGCTGGTCTTAATTTTATGGTAAGCCCTACAGATTGCGTAAATAGTACTCTCGGATATGCGCTTATTGCAGTGAAAGATTGTTCCAACAATTAAACTAACGCAAAATTTTCTTTGAAGTTTTAATTCCTGTCAAGTCATTATAAAAATGCTAAAATACTTACAGTCAAACAATTTTATATTAACAGCAATATCAAGTTGCTCGGTTGTGGATTATGTAATAGAAAAGCGATCAGAGGAGTGTTATGAAAATTAAATTACCTATTTTTGACAAAGTTACACCGTCTTTGCTTGAAGCTATTCCTTATGAGTTTGTAGGGAGAGATATAAATGTGCGCATTGAAACAGAAGAATTTACATGTTTGTGCCCTTGGACAGGTTTGCCTGACTTTGCATATATCGTTGTAAATTACATTCCTGACAAGACGGTAGTGGAGCTTAAATCTTTGAAATTGTATTTGCAGACTTACAGAATGGTTGGTATGGTGCATGAAAGCGTTGTAAATAATATTTTGAATGATTTGGTAAAAACTGTTCAACCTAAGGAAATGTCGATAGATATTGAATTTGACATACGCGGTGGGCTTACCACGACTGTAAGCGCGCAATATTTCAAAGAATAAAAGGTAAAGATATATGGAAAATAAATGTTTTGCAAAAATCAAAAAATACATTTTGTAGGAATTGGCGGATCCGGTATGTCGGGAATAGCCGAGGTTCTAATAAGTTTAGGTCATGACGTTTCGGGATCTGATTTAAAAGAAACAGATGTTATCAATCATCTAAAAGATATAGGCGCGAAAATTTATATAGGGCATAATGCAAAAAATGTAGAATCTGCAGAAGTTGTTGTTACTTCTACGGCTGTCGGCAAAGATAACCTCGAAGTTGTTACAGCCTTAAAGAAGAAAATTCCTGTAATTCCGCGAATAGAAATGCTTGCCGAACTTGCAAGATTAAAATATGCTGTAACAATAGCAGGAACTCACGGTAAAACAACAACAACGTCTCTTACTTCTCTTGTTTTAGAGGAAGGCGGACTTGAGCCTACTGTTGTTATAGGCGGCAGACTTAAAAATCTTAAAACGAGCGCAAGGCTGGGCAAGGGGAAATATATTGTTGCCGAAGCTGATGAATCAGATGGATCTTTTTTGAAACTTTCGCCAGCTATTACCGTTGTAACAAACATTGATAATGATCATTTGGATTATTACGGTAATATGGAAAATCTCAAAGCAGCTTTTGTGAAACATATTAATTCTATTCCGTTCTACGGAGTGGCAATTATTTGTACTGATGATGGTATTGTAAGAGAGATTATTCCAAGTATCACAAGAAGATATGTTACATACGGGTTTATAGGAAACCCTGATATTAAAGCGTTAAATATAAAAGTGCTAAAAACTTGTACAAGTTTTGACGTTGTTTATATGGGTAAAAAAATTGGGAATGTTTGTATAAGAATTCCGGGGAAGCACAATATTTTAAATTCTTTAGCAGCTGTAGGTGTTGGATTACGGTTGGGAATACCTTTTAGTTTAATTTCAAAAGCGATAGGTAAATTCGATGGTGTTGGAAGGCGACTTGAAGTAAAAGGCGAAAAAAATGGTGTTATGATTATTGATGATTATGGACATCATCCAACTGAAGTGGAAGCTACATTAAAAGCAATAAAGCATTTTTGGCCTAAACGCAAGCTTACTGTATTGTTTCAACCTCATAGATATACAAGAACTCAAAATTTGTTTAACGAATTTGGTAAAAGTTTTTCAGACGCAGATTTTGTAAAAATATTAGATATTTATTCTGCTGGTGAAAAACCAATAAAAGGCGTAACTTCAGAATTAATATTAAAAAGTCTTTTGCATAATAAGTGTAAAGCCGAAAAATTTTCGGATTTAAAACGGTTCTCAAAAACTCTTTCTACCGGTGATATTGTTTTGACATTAGGCGCTGGAGACATATGGAAACAAGGAGAAGAGTTATTAACGCTGATTTAATTAAAACATTGTCTTCTTTAGGCTGTGTAATTTTAAAAAATGAGTCGCTTTCTAAACATTGTTCATTTAAAATAGGCGGACGAGCTGATTTTTTTATTGAAATTCCAAATGAACAATCTTTGTTAGAATTTTTGAAAAATGTCGGAGGATATAAATTTTATGTTTTAGGCTGTGGAACAAATGTCTTGTTTTCAGATGAAGGATATAGAGGCGCAATAGTTTCTCTTACCGGGCAGTTTAAGGAAATTTCAGTTTGCGGAGAAGAAATTTTTTGCGGTAGTGGCGCGCTGATCTCAAACGTTTTAAATATCTCTTTGAAATATAATTTGACGGGTCTTGAGTGCGTGGCTGGAATTCCCGGTACTGTCGGAGGCGCAGTTTGTGGTAATGCTGGGAGTAAAGATAAATGGATTGACTCCGTTGTAGGAAATGTTGAAGTTTATGAAGGTCTAAAAAAAGAAGTTATAAATAAAAAAAAAATTATATTTAGCTATAGAAAAAGCAATTTGACAAATTGTATCGTTACAAACGTTAATTTTGTCTTGAAAAAAGATACTGAAAATGATAGCTTAAGCGTAGTTTCAGATAATATAAAGAGACGCTTAGAGTCTCAGTCTTTAGATATACCTAATGCTGGTAGTATATTTAAAAATCCCGATGGTTATAGCGCCGGTAAACTTATTGAGGAAGTTGGTTTAAAGGGAACTTATTCCGGCAGTGCGCAAATTTCTAAACTCCATGGAAATTTTATAATAAATACCGGCGGGGCTTCTTCAAAAGATGTTGTGTTTTTGATTGAACTGATAAAAGAAAAAGTAAAAGAAAAATTTAATCTAGCTCTTGAGACAGAAATAAAAATAATAAAATGAAAAATTCTGATATACTATCGAAATTAAAAAATAAAAAAATTGGCGTTTTATACGGTGGATTTTCATGTGAAAGGGAGATTTCGCTTGTATCTGGTAAAGTGGTTTTAAATGTATTAAGAAAAATGGGAGTTAATGCGTGTGGAATAGATGTGGATAGAAATGTATCGGAAAAAATAAGAAAAGCAAAAATAGATATAGCTTGCGTATTTCTACACGGACAATTTGGCGAGGATGGAGCAATACAGGGGTTACTGGAAGTGTTGGGCATTCCCTACACCGGTTCCGGTGTCTTTGCAAGTTCTGTTTCTATGGATAAAGATATTTCTAAACAATTGTTTAGACGTATAGGTATCTTAACCCCGGATTGGGTGACTTTAAGGAAGTATGAGAAAGCGCCAAAAATAAAAACATGTCCTGTTGTTGTAAAGCCTGTGTCGCAAGGATCTGCTATAGGCGTAACGATAGTAAAAAGCGCTGTGCAGTTTGCCGCTGCAGCAAAGAAAGCCTTCAAATATGATAAAGAAATTATGATAGAATCTTTTGTTGCAGGTACGGAAATAGCAGCAGGTGTTTTAAACGGCAAGGCATTGCCGGTTATAGAGATAGTTCCTAAGGGTAAATTTTACGATTTTAAATCAAAATATCAAAAAGGCGGTTCAAGACATATAATTCCTGCAAGGATAAGCAATAAGGCTTATAAAACTGCGCAACATTACGCTGAGAGCATATATAGAAATTTTAAGTGCAATGCTATGTGTCGCGTTGACATGATTGTAGGTAGGAATGACGATGTGTGGGTTCTTGAAAATAATACTATTCCGGGTATGACGGAAACTTCTTTACTGCCGGATGCGAGCAGGGCTGTAGGATACAATTTTGAGAGTTTAGTTTTAAAAATTGTAGAGAGCGCATTATAAAATGGCAAAAAGGAAGAGATATGGTTACAAATTCGTTCGCACAAAGAGTGGTCATTCTCGTTCGAATAAAAAGAATAGAAAAATTATTAAGCTTTTTTTGTGTCTTCTTCTTTTGTTGGTATTTGTTTTTTTAGCTTGCTTTGGCGTTAAAAGGTTACTTGATATTTCCGATAAATTCGATAAGCTCATTGTTAAGAATATAGAAGTTGTTGGGACAAATAACATAACTAAGGCAGAGATAAAAGAACTCCTTCCTTTTAAGATAGGTGACAATCTTCTAAAGATAAATCTATCCGAAGCTGAAAATGAAATAAAAAATTTGAAGTCGGAATTAAAAAATATTGTTATTAGCAGGCGTTGGCAAAAAGTGAAAGTTAAACTTTATGAGAGAACGCCTGAGGCGTTTATAGTGCATGACGGTGTTGTACTAGGCATAGATTTTGACGACAGTCCGTTCCCTCTGCGCGGTTTTATGAGCGCAATGAAAGTGCCAAAAATTACTTATAATTCACGTGATGAAAGAAAGCATCTTTTGGATTTTATTGAAAGATTTAAAACTGTTTGCGGAGGATTTCTCGATAATATTGCTGAGATGAAATTCAGCAATACCGGCGATATAGTTTTTATTATGAACAGCGGAGCTATAGTTTCTTGGGGCGAGGAAAAGTCGGAACATTTATCTAGTAAATTTAGGAAGTTTCAGAAAGTTTATGTCGATGCAATGGCAAAATATGAACAGTTAGAGTATATAGATATGACTTTTTATGACTCAGGAAGAGCAATTGTAAAACCTCTAACTAACTAGGATAATATTTAATAAAGGATTTATACAATGTCCAAAAAACCGCTTGTAGCAGGTCTTGATATCGGCAGCAGTCAGGTGTGTTGCGTTGCAGGAGTGTGTGATGAAGATGCGAGAATAGTGAAAATTCTTGGAGCGGTATCCGTTCCATGCGACGGAATAAAAGCGGGAGCGGTAATCAATATACAAGAAGCTGCGTTGGCTGTTGGCAGAGCATTTGAAGAAACTGAAAAAGTATCCGGAGGTCAGATAGGAAAAGTTATTGTTGCCATGAGAGGTAGTTTTATTAGATCCAAAAATTCTAAAGGCGTTGCAAATATAAACTATTCAAATAGGGAAGTTACAGTAGAAACTGTTGAAAATGCTTTAGAAAGCGCGAGGAAACAGATAAAAATGGAGCCTGATCAGGAAATACTTCAAATAGTTCCTCGCGAATATATATTAAATCAGCAAAGAGGCATACAAAATCCCATCGGTATGGAAGGGACATACATTGAGGTTGATGTGCATGCTTTTATAGTTTCAACCAGCAATATGGGTAATATAGCCAAGGTCATGAGTTCCATAGGTGTTAGCTACGACGACAGAATTTATGGATATCTTGCGGCAAGCGATACATTGGTCACAAGAGAGGAAAAGGAATTGAGTTGTCTTGTAATTGATTTTGGAGGACTTACAACCGGACTTGTTCACTATGTTGACGGTATAATAAAACATACTGATGAGCTTGCCGAGGGGTCTGATTATATTACAAGAGATATTGGTCATAAGTTGAGAGCGGCATATTCTATTTCAAGAGAAATTAAAGAAAAACATGGTGCAGCGTTTGTTTATAGCGATTTTAAAAATGAAGAATTTGAATATAGAGCTGCAGATGGAAGAAATATAAAAAAATGTGATAGGCTCGAGTTAGTAAGCGGTATTATTACGCCAAGAATTGACAGAATTTTATATGAAATAAAGGAAATTATAGATAAAAATAATTATGGAGATGAGTTTTTGTCAGGAGGAATAATTCTTACAGGCGGCGGTAGCAGTCTTTCCGGAATGGCCGAAGCTTTTGAAAAAGCATTTAATTGCTCCGTAAGAACAGGAACTCCTAGTTCCGATAAAGTTATTGGTTCTGACGAAGTGTTATTAAATCCATCATACACTACAGCTATAGGCGCAATAGCGTCTCATTTTTCAGATTCAAATGGTTATTCTCAAAAGAAATCGTCCGGAAGCGGTATAGTTTCAAAAATATCAAAATGGTTTAAGGAATCTTTTTAAATGGGGATAAAATTAGTCTTGCCTTCAAAAGAAACGAACGCAGGGCAACCTGCCATAATTAAGATTATCGGCATTGGTGGCGGCGGGTGCAATGCTGTTAATAGGATGATTGCCGCAAATGTTGGCAATGTTGAGTTTGTTGCTATTAATACAGATGCTCAAGCTCTGTTAAAATCTTCAGCGCCGGATGTATTGCAGATTGGAGAAAAAATAACAAAAGGACTTGGAGTGGGTGGAAATCCCGAGATTGGCAGGCAGGCGGCCGAAGAAAGTTTGGAAGAGATAAGAGGCAGATTGTTAGGCGCGGATATGGTCTTCGTTACTTCGGGAATGGGTGGAGGAACAGGTACCGGTGTAGCGCCAATAGTTGCGAAACTTGCAAAAGAACAAGGCATACTTACCGTAGGTGTTGTTACAAAGCCTTTTGAACATGAAGGCAAAGTGAGAATGGCTCAAGCCGAAGAAGGAATTAAAAGTCTTAAGGAATACACTGATGCCATAATTGTTATTCCTAACGAAAGAGTTTTTAATGTCATAAACGAAAGAGTCGCTCTTGATGCTTTTTATCAAATCATAGACGATGTATTAAGGCAGAGTATTCAGGCTATTACAGATGTTATAACCGTTACAGGCGAAATTAACAGAGATTTTGCCGATGTAAAAAATATTTTAAATAATGCCGGCACAGCGTTAATAGGTATAGGGGAAAGTACAAGTTCAGATGTTAAAGAAGCTGTAAAAAAAGCGGCAACGAGTCCTCTTCTTGATAATTATGATATCTCAAAAGCTAAAAAAGCTCTTGTAAACATAACAACAAACTCTAACATCACAGCATTAATCTTGCAGGAAATATTTAACGATATTAAAAGTTACGGCATTAACGGGCATGTTTTTTTTGGGCATACCATAGATAATCGACTTGACAATAAAATTAAAATTACCATTATTGCCACAGGTTTTAGTGTTGATGAATTTGGAGCTTTAGCGGAAACTCAAACTCCTCAACCTGATTTTTTTTCACAGCGAGATTTGCCACAGGTTGAAGTTATGGATTCGTCAAAACCGGCATATACATACTGGAAACCTAAATTTTTAAAATAATGCTGCATGGGCAATCCTATATTGATATCACAAAAACGCATGAAAAGATAATGAATGTTTTAGTTACTTTGTTCCACTCTGAAGAATCCACGTTGTTGTTCCCATTTTGTAAAAAGGGTAATTAACGACGAGATGAGAATTTATTACTAAGCCTTTGGCGGTGAGCTGCTGGCTTGGGGAATCCACGTGTTATGAAACAAATTATATCTTATAAAAATTTCCCCTATAAACATTTGACGACGACCAAGATTGTCGGAAATATGAGAGATAAAGTCTTAAGAGATAAGTTTTTGCTTTCATTAAATTTAGATCCATCAAATCTAATACTTGCAAATCAAATACACAGAAACAATGTGAAAGTGGTTAACTCATTTAATAAAAATACTTTTATCGCCAAGTGCGACGGCTTAATTACCGCAGATAAAAATACTATGCTCGGTATTTTTACCGCCGACTGCATTCCTTTGCTTATGTCAATTGGAAACGGAGAGGTTAAAGCTGCAATTCACACAGGTTGGAAAGGTATTTATTTAGGGATAATAGAAAACGCAGTCGAAATCTTTCATAAAGATTTTTCAATTAAACCAGAGGATATTAAAGCTTATATCGGTCCGCATATTCGTTCTTGTTGTTATGATGTGAACTGTGATATGGAAGATAAATTCAATGTTGAGCTTGTAAATAACAAATTAGATTTGTCGGAGATAGTTCGTCGTAAGTTGCAAAAACTTGGAATTAATGAAATCTTTGATGTTAAACACTGCACTTTTCACGAGAAGGATTTGTTTTTTTCTTATAGACGCAATCAATGCGCTGAAAGAATGCTATCTGTAATTATGTAAATTCGATCCATAACAGACTACATATTACTTTTACTTTTTTTCTGAACTTTATCCACTAAAACGTCGCCGGAGCACAAAACCTCTTCACACTCCGGGTTGAATATGGCGCTTTTTAAATTTCCTGATTTGAAGAGTTTGAAGCTTTTGATGCTTCCGTCCTGTTCCGGGTTTGGAAAAACTTGTAAAAAGTGTATAATATCACAGCATATTGTGCATTTTAGGAATTTTAAAGTAGTCGCGCATCATGTCAGTAATTTTGAATAAATTTTTTAGTTTAGTACAATACATCAGAATTATGGTCGATCGTGGACGTGAATAAAGTCTTTTTGTTTTATACGAGGAGGAATAATATGTCTTTAAAATTGCAACGAACAAGACAATCTATAGACAAAGTTGACAAAGAAATTGTAAAGCTCATAAATAAGAGGGCAAAACTTGCCTTAGACATTGTAAAGTCTAAAAATAAAACCAATGCTGTTGTATATGCGCCGTCTAGGGAGAAAGAGGTTTTAAATAATATCACCGTTGCTAAAGGCGCTTTAGGAGAGGAATCTCTTAGGAATATATATACAGAAATAATAAGCGCTTGCAGAAATTTAGAAAGTCCAACAAAAGTGGCATTTTTAGGGCCATGGGCTACATTTACGCATCAGGCTGCTATCAGGAATTTTGGAACTTCGAGCTGCTTCATTCCTGCAACGACTCCTCAAGAAGTTCTTTTGGAAATTGAAAGTGGTAGAGTAGATTTTGGTGTTGTTCCTGTTGAAAATTCAAACGAAGGTTCCGTAAACGTTACCTTAGATATGCTTGTTGAAACAGAACTTAAAATATGCGCTGAGATAAGTTTAAAAATAGAACAATGTTTTCTTGTAAAAGATCCGAAAGCTAAAGTTTTAAGAGTTTATTCTCATCCTCACGCTTTGGCGCAATGTAGAGATTGGATAACTAAAAATTATCCTGATGTAGAGATGGTATCCGTTTCGTCAACTGCGGAAGCGGCTAAAAAAGTTGCCAAAGAAGATTTTGCGGCAGCGATTGCGTCGGAAGTAGCTGCGAAAATTTATGATTTGTATATTTTACAGAAGGGAATTCAAGACAGCAGGGAAAATTTTACGAGGTTTTTTGTCATAGGAAAAATTTTGACAAAGCCTAGCGGTAAAGATAAAACAAGTTTAGTTTTTATAGTTAAAGATAAAGTTGGGTCTTTGTACGAAGTGCTTGGGGTTTTTAATAAAAATAACGTAAACTTGACAAAAATTGAGTCTCGTCCTACAAAAAAGAAGGCATGGGAATATATGTTTTTTGTCGATTTTAAAGGGCATGTTGAGGATAAAAATATAGCGACAACAATAGAAAGTCTAAGACGTAAAAGTATTTTTGTAAAAAGTCTAGGCAGTTATCCAAGGGCTTAGTTGTAATAGTCAAGAGCTAAGCTATAAAGCAAAATTGATGACTAAACTAAAAAATCAACGAGGTAATAATATGATAATAACATTGAAGAAAGGTTCAAAGCAAAAAGACATTAAGGCGATAACAGACAAAATAAAAGTTTTTGGGTATAAGCCTCATATTTCAAAAGGAAAAGATTTTACAGTTATAGGTATGATAGGCGAATATGCTGAAAAATACAAGGAAGCTTTTGAAGTGATAGATACGGTGGAACACGTAAGCGAAATACAGAAGCCTTATAAGCTCGCTTCAAGAGAATTTAAAAAAGAAAATACAATGGTTAGGATAAGCAGAGATGTTGAAATTGGTGGTAAAAGAATACATGTTATAGCAGGACCCTGTGCTATTGAGGGTAAAGAATTGATGATTAATACCGCAAAAATAGTTAAATCTGCAGGTTCGACCATATTGCGTGGCGGCGCGTATAAGCCTAGAAGTTCGCCCTATGCTTTTCAGGGTCTTGGAGAAAAAGGTTTAGAGTATATTAAAAACGCAGGTGTAAAAGTACACATGCCTACTATTAGCGAGGCTATGACTGTTGAGCAGGTTGGGCTTGTCTCCAAGTATTGTAATATTGTTCAAATAGGCGCAAGAAATGTTCAAAATTATGATCTTTTAAAAGCTGCTGGGAAGCAAAAAAAACCTGTACTTTTAAAAAGAGGTATGGCTACTACAATAAAGGAGCTTTTGCTCTCAGCTGAGTATATTCTTTCTCAGGGCAACTACAATGTTATTCTTTGTGAGAGAGGCATAAGAACTTTTGAAACTGCTACAAGATTTACAATGGATTTAAATGCTGTACCTGTATTGAAAAAGCTTTCACATTTGCCCGTAGTTTTGGATCCGTCGCACGGAATAGGTATTAGAGAACATGTTGGCACAATGGCTAAAGCATGTATTGCTGCTGGAGCTGACGGTATTATTATAGAGGTTCATCCTCAGCCGGAGCTTGCGCTTTCTGACGGACCGCAAAGTTTATTGCCTGATCAGTTTAAGAATTTGATGAAAGAGTTGGATTTGGTTGCCAAAGCTGTTGGCAGGGAGTTACTATACTAATGCTGAAATTAAGCATGTCATACATAAGCCAAATCAAATTTTAAAAACTCGGTCTGTCCCCAGTATAGTCCGTTATTAGCCAATTTGATTTATGACACAAATCGTAAATTTCTTTTAGTGTAGGCAACAGGTTATCACTTATAGGAACGGCGCGAACTTCGTAGAACAATTTGTCTCATTATTATTGGAGTAATTGTCGGATTAATTTGTTCGAAGAAGTAATGAAAAAGAATAAGAAAAGATGATAAACTTAAAACTAGAACTGATTTTAGAGAAGTTAAAAAATAAGCAGAGGAGAATTGTAAAATGAAGAAAATTGTAAGTTTTTTTGTTTTGTTTTGTTTGTTGAGCGGTTGTGCAACGGTTATTGGCACATATAAATATGCTGACGGTCAGTATGCTCCAACGGATGTAAACAAAATAGAAGTATATTCAACATCTGTTCCAGAAAGGAAGTATATAGAGCTGGCAGAAATTAGATTGTCATCAGGAAGAAATATAGAGAAAGTAAAAGAAGAAGCTTCTAAATTGGGAGCTGACGCAATAATTATATCAGGAGCTACTTGTATTAGATGGTGGTGGCCATGTGTTAAAGAAGATGGAATTAAGTGTGTAGCAATAAAGTTTAAGAAATAACAATGGAGGTTTTTAATAAAATATTTAGTTTAGTGGTGGAATCGACAGTAATGGTATTGTGTTTAGTTGTGGCATGACACTCACTATGTGTTGTTGCGCTCATGGTTATCGGCATAATATTGTCTTTTCGTTTGGGAATATAAAATGAACAAAACGAAGATGATGAAAAAGTTCGTGTGGATTGAAATTGGATCTCGTGGATATTGTTGAGGAGGGTAGTATAGGGCTTATAAAAGCAGTTAAGAAATTTGATCCTTCAAAGGAAGTTGCGTTTTCAACTTATGTAACTTATTGGATAGAACAATATATGATAAAAGCTGTAGAAAATCAGTTAAAAACAATTAGAATGCCGTTTAGGATACTTTGAATTATTGGATTAAGACAAGAGCTTTGCTGAGAGATAGACTCAAGTAGAGAGTCGAGTGATGAAGAGATATATAAAAATTAAAGACCATTCTTGCAAAATATAATTTCATAAGCGAAGAAGAAGCTTCTGCAATGACTCTTAACAGTAGAAGTGGCGAAGACAGATGTCAGAACGAAAGAAGAATTAATATGGAAAGAAATCAAAGTGGATGTGGAACAAAAAATTAGAAATACATGAAAGATATGAATGATTTTAGGGGCGAGAGTATTGCTTTTATTGATTAGCAGGTTTAGTCCATTGTGTAATATTGCCCTGATAGCTCAAATGGATAGAGCAGATCCGTCCTAAGGATAAGGCTGGAGGTTCAACTCCTCTTCAGGGCATTTGTGAATGTTTTTGAGTTGTTGACGAGGTAATAATTTTAGTAGCTTTTATCGACGGTAAATATTGATAGTTCAAAGTTATCAAAGTTATCAAGTCTTAACAATTTTTAATAAGTTTTAACATTCTCTGCTTACAAATTGCTTACAATTCTATACTTGATAAAACTGCCAAAAAGCGTTATCATAAGTTGGTAGTTGCTGATAGCTGTTGACACTATATGTAAGCACTACAGAAAACATGATAGTTCGATAATTCCATTTAAGAGATGAACTCATCTTGAGCATCTCAAATCTTCTTCAATTGGTGTTATTCCAAGCGCAATGGGGTGCACACTCAAAATTTTCAGCTATAGAGTTTCAAAGGTACAATGAAACAGAACGGCTGATTTTGTATTTTAGGTTACATTTGGGGATATTAAACAGAAAAGAAATATCAATAAGAACAGGCATACCTAAGTATCAAATAGAGAGATTTGTAAAAGCGATTAGAACTTATGGATATGAGGAACTATCCTAAAACAGACAGTTATTACAGGGTTGATCGTTACCCCAATCACCAAGTATTTTCAGAAACTCCTCATCCGTCGGTCTCCGACCCAGCTTGTAATACGCCTTGTTATACAACTGCGCCACAAACGCCGTACATACATCGTTGCGTTGGAACAATAGCTGCTTATCCAGTGTACCCAGACCTCCACTTTCGAATATAGCTCCCTCAATGTTGCTACGCAACGCATCCATCGTTATTTTCTTGCGAGATGAGCTTGAAGACGAAGCCGTAGCTTCTTTCGCAAGGCGTTCGTTCTTTATTTGGGCGAACATTTTGTCCAATACACTTTGTGGAGGATTGTCATAACCTAAGTTTTGGAGCCTTTCCCTGGCGACACTCATATCTGTGATGTTCCTGCTGGAAATTGGGAGAGATGATGATGTTGGTGATGGTTGTGGTGTCGTGTGTACTGGTGTTTTTGATTCTGCTGCTGTTGATTTTGGTACGCCTCCGCCGGCGGGGTTGAAGAAGTCGGAGGCGCTGTGTTGTGATACTTCTAAGTCACCGCGGTTGTCGTTGTTGTTGACGTTGTTGTTGTCGGCGTTGGCGTTGTTGCCCTTAACGCCTTGTTGTTGAGTTGAAGACTTCTTCCACCACCCCTTCTTATGTCCTGACCACCATACCCCACCTCCCACCACAGCAAATGTTCCCAAAATTGCGACTGTGCCTACTGCCAATCTTTTTGGCGTTACGCTAAATCCTCCGACTTTCCCGATTTCACGGTCCGATGTGATAGTTCCCCACGTATCTCTGGGAACACTGCACCATTTATGTTTATCGCAGAACGAAGGGGGAAGTGTCGCCACCCCTCTCATCTTTTTCTCTCTTTCTGTCATCTTGACTTCTTCAACTTTAGTGTTTCTAGCGAACTCGTTAGCTTTGCTACTAGCTTTGCTAGATTTATCGGGCGAGCATGCCGAAACGAGCAGAGAAAGGCAAACAAACAAGCTTACACATCTTCTTAAACGTAATGTCATCGTATTATGTCCCCCTTTTAAGAGTGATGTCATCATACTATCGGCGTCCTTGCGAGGAATAAGATGACGAAGCAATCCAGCATCGTTGTTGTCTAAATTGTCACAACTTCCTCTTTTGTTTTTATCTATCGGTTTTGATAAATTTAGATTTGGATATTAGGGGAATGTGGAGCATGTATTGCTTCACGTGAAAATTCCATCTTTTATTTTAGCAACACTTTTTTTGTTTTGCATTTATAAGAAAACCAACTATACCAAATTAAATGTGATTGTATCATCTCATCAAATACAACTGCTGTGATTATACCAAATCAAAGTTTTTAACAAATCAGCTACAACTATTGTGATTATATCAAATCTTTTAACAATTTGACATAAAACCATCAAAGATTATAATCAAAAATCAGGCAAAGATTATAGGCAAAAGTCAGGCAAAAAACAGATATTTTTTAAAACAATTTCACAGCGAAGAAGTTTTAACGAATGGAACGATTTTAAAGCTATAGAGTTTCAAAGGTACAATGAAACAGAACGGCTAATTTTGTATTTTAGGTTACATTTGGGGATATTAAACAGAAAAGAA
>NZ_JAIXMZ010000089.1:0-4258 GCF_020328025.1 Candidatus Endomicrobiellum pyrsonymphae
CAGCAACAGGTTTAACAAAGACTTCCTTTGTTGATAGATGTGGCTGATTTTACAGGCGTGCGTATCCATAAAGGGAATAACTCAAAGGATACGCTAGGGTGCATACTTCCCGGAAAGAACGATAGAATTGCTTGGGTCAGCTATTCTACGCAGTACGAACAAAAGATTATAGACTTGATTAGGTTGTATCAAAAGTGTTGGATAACAATCTCGCCAAATTTTTTGATTATGCAGTAAAATTATGTACAATAAACATGATAGCACAGTGGATAGAGATTGGGGAAGTGACTTTAAAAGACGAAGTCTTGAAAAGAGGGTTAAAGGTGCTATCCTGCCATGCGTATATGAATATTGTCTTGCAAGATTGTAAAACAGTCGTGTTAAGAGATATTAAAATGAAAATAGTAAGAATAGAAAAAATAAAATTTAAGAAGAATATGTTTAAACTGTTTTTTGATAATAGCGAAAATCTTATGGTTTTTGCCGATACTATTGTTAAATTTGGTCTTAGAACAAAAATTGAAATTTCTGAAAACGAATATGAGGACCTTGTGTCTTACGATAAATCAAATAGCGTTATGTCTGACGCATTAGTTTTAGTATCGAAGCGCTCATACAGCAGTAAAACTTTGTATGAAAGACTTATTCAAAAAGGTTACGAATCTTTAAATGCCGCAAAGGCAGTTAAAAGATTAGAAGAGTTGAATTATATAAATGACGAAAAATTTTCAAAGGTTTATGCAGTTTATTTATCGCAAAAAGGCAAAGGCGAATTTGTAATAAAAGCAGAGCTTGAAAAACAAGGTATAAGCAAGGATTTGGTTCAAAACGCTTTGGAATCTGTTAGGATGGAATTAGAACCGTACGAACAAATTATTAAAATACTAAAAACTAAATTTAAAAAGTTTAACGGCAAAAATAAAAACGAAGTAAGAAGAGTGGCAGCGTTTTTTCTAAGAAGAGGTTTTTCTTCGGAAGATATAGCAAAGACTTTTAGGAATTATAGTCAAGTAACTTTACATTGAAGCTAATAAAAATATATCTTCTATGCATTTGTTGTGTTTGTTATACTCATGAAGAAGTATAAACAATCTAATCTCTACATGTATCTATTGTTTATGTATCGTCAACGTAGATCCAAATATATATCTTTCAAAGGAGAGCGTTCTTATGGCAACAGCATTACTTAGCGTATCAGATAAAAATGGAGTTGTAGAACTTGCAAAAGAGTTAAAATCTTTAGGGTGGAATATAATTTCCAGCGGGGGAACGGCAAAAACTTTAAAAGAAAATTCTATTGAATGTCGTGAAATATCTGATGTTACAGGATTCCCTGAAATTTTAAACGGTAGAGTTAAGACGTTAAATCCAAAAATTCACGGTGGTATTCTTGCAATCAGAAATAACAAAGAACATGCGGAGCAGCTAAGGCATCACAACATAGAAACGATAGACATGGTTGTTGTAAGTTTGTATCCCTTTGAAGCGACTATAAACAAAATACCAAAACCTGAAAATAAAAATATAGATAAAGACGTAGTAGAAAATATTGATATTGGCGGGGTTGCCATTTTGAGAGCGGCGGCAAAAAATTACAAAGATGTTGTTGTTATATGTGACGTGAATGACTATAGTGTTGTTATTGAAAATCTAAAAAATAACTCTGTTACGCAAGAGTTAAAATTAGCATTAGCGGCAAAAGCGTTTCGTCATACGGCATATTACGACTCCTTAATTTCAACCTACTTAACTTATGAAAAATTTCCGACGCAAGCAACAATACCGCTTAAAAAGATTTCGGGATTGAGATATGGAGAAAATCCTCATCAAGAAGCGGCATTATATTCAAATTGTATAGAGCAGAATAAGTCTGTTGTAATATCTGCAAAGCAGTTGCACGGAAAAGAGTTGTCTTATAATAATTATTTAGATTTAGAAGCGGCGTGGCGTTTAGCGCATGAATTTAATGATCCCGCTTGCGCTATTATTAAGCACAATAATCCTTGCGGTTGTTCTGAAAGTACGGATGTAAGAGACGCTTATTTAAAAGCTTTGTCTTGTGATCCTGTAAGCGCTTTTGGTGGAATAGTGGCTTTTAATAAAGCTATTGATGAAGATACGGCTTTAGAAATAAGCAAACTTTTTGTTGAATGCGTTATAGCTCCTGATTATTCTAAAGATGCTTTAAATATTCTTATGAAGAAAAAAAATATCAGACTTTTAATACAAGAAGTCCCGTATAAAGAAGAAAAAAATGTTATGGAGTATAGAATGATGTCTTACGGAATGCTCGCTCAAGACAGAGATAATCAGCTTTCAGCCGAAATAAAATCTATGACAAAACGTCAGCCTACAGAGAAAGAAAGCGAGGCTTTGGATTTTGCATGGAAAATTTCAAAACATGTTAAATCAAACGCTGTTGTTCTTGCAAGAGGCAGGCAGACTGTAGGTATTGGCGCAGGACAAATGAGTCGCATTGATTCTTTAAAAATTGCTGTAGAAAAAATGAAGGAAGTTAAACATGGTCTAGATGAAAAAACATTCTCACTTGTTTTAGCATCAGATGCGTTCTTCCCGTTTGGCGATGTAGTTGAAGCTTCTGCAAAAGTCGGCGTTACGGCGATAGTTCAGCCCGGCGGGTCAATGAGAGACGATGAGTCAATTAGAGTAGCAGATGACAATAATATAGCTATGATATCTACAGGAATGCGGCACTTCAAACATTAGAGTGTGTTCACACTAGCAATAGTGTCGACAATCTAATTGTCTCCGAGAAATCGGAGATTCATTTAACGTGAATTCCCATTTTCATGGGAATGATGACAAAACAAGTTTATATTAGAATGTCTTTATCGTGAGGATGAAGGGAGGTGTTGGAATCACAACTTGGTTTATGCAGGAAGTCTATTAACTCACAAATTCTAATATGAGGTATTGTTTATGAAAAATATCATGTTGATTCTATCACTGTCGGTAGTATTTGCAGTTGTTTCTTTTGCAGATGCGAGGAAAGATGACAAGTATGTCGTGGTAGTTACGGATCGTTATACGCGCGACTTTAGACATTCCCCATACGCGTTGGATTATTATTGGGATTATGGATATGATCATTTGTACGATTATCCTTATAGACGTTATGGAAAGCATTATTACACATATGACCACTATTGTGATTATGAACATCGCAGAAGAAAATCCGAAGCTACTTTAACTGAAATCGAGTTGCTTGAAAAAAGAAAGACAGAATCTGAAACTGCAAGACAGCAAGTAGCTAGAGTCAAGGTTATAGAAGCGAGATTTTATAAACAGTTTACGACAGACACATTGCCAATTTCTATAGCGGAACTTACAGTACAAAATAAATCTGATTATCCTGTTACAGCGGTTTTTTTCAGAGGCAAAATTGTAACGCCTCAAACAGGAAAAGTTATCATTGACGATACTTTTAAATATGATATGCCAGAAGAACTTCCATCCGGTGAGAAGAAAACTTATAGTATCCCATTAAATGATTTTGGTCAATGGTCAAAAGTACAGCTTCCGGACTTAGTAAAATTCGAGGTTGCGGTAGTAGGAATTGAAACCGGCTACGGCGCGGTTTTAGTTACAGCTTTTTCAGAAGAAGACAGGCAAACGCTAAGTAAATTAAAAAATAAATATCTTTATTAAAAAAAATTGCTGTAAATTTTTGCTAAAATAGTGAGTATCGCAAATTTTAATGAGGTTTTAAATGTCGAAGAAAGAATTCACTATCTGTGTTGAAAAAAAATAAGAGGCAAAAAAGCCTCGATTTAGTATGAAAGGATATGTTGTTATAATATGAAAATTGTGAGGATAAAATGAGAAAATGCCTAGTTTCGACGTTTTTAGTTTTAGTTCTATTTGGTATTTGTGTTACAGGCTGTAAGCCATCCTATAGTCCATCCTACTTTGGGCAAATTATAACATCAGCGGACCAAGAAAGAGATGCTAGCGCTCAGAATAATCCGGGAGTGATGTATGAGAAAGGAGAAGGAGTTCAACAAAATTATAAAGAGGCAGTGAACAGGTTTCAAAAAGTAGCGGACCAAGGAAATGCTGTTGCTCAGAATAATCTGGGACTGATGCATACTAATGGAGAAGGAGTTCAACAAAATTATAAAGAGGCAGTGAACAGGTTTCAAATACTACCGACAGTGATAGAATCAACATGATATTTTTCATAAACAATACCTCATATTAGAATTTGTGAGTTAATAGACTTCCTGCATAAACCAAG
>NZ_JAIXMZ010000018.1:0-18189 GCF_020328025.1 Candidatus Endomicrobiellum pyrsonymphae
CCGAAAGGAGCAGAGAAAGGCAAACAAACAAGCTTACACATCTTCTTAAACGTAATGTCATCATATTATGTCTTCTTTTTAAGAGTAATGTCATATTTTGTTTCTATCTATAGGTTTTGATAAGTTTAGATTTAGATATTAGGGAAATGTGGAATATGCATCGCTTCACGTGAAATTTCCATCTTCTATCTAATTTCCATTTTTTTTGTTTTGCATTTATAAGAAAATCAACTATACCAAATTAAAGAGCTTTTGACAAATCAACCTAAAAATCAGCCAAAGATTACGGACAAAAATCAATCAAAACGCCCCCCCCGCACGTTCAAATCTTCCAACACCCTTATCCTTATACACTTAAATTATACTTGTTTTTAAGGAATAATTATCCCGTCAAACCATTTATTTGACGGTAAGGCATTTTTTTTGTTATACTCCTGCTTCTTAGGCGTCTCCGTAGCTCAATTGGATAGAGCAACTGCCTTCTAAGCAGTAGGTTGCGTGTTCAACTCACGCCGGAGACATTCTTTTTGGTGGTTGTAGCTCAACTGGTCAGAGCGTCGGTTTGTGGAGCCGAAGGTTGCGGGTTCAAGTCCCGTCAGCCACCCCATAAAACGACATCTTAACACACATTAGTGTGTTGGCGGTGTAGCTCAGAGGTAGAGCAGAGGACTCATAAGCCTTTGGTCGTAGGTTCAATTCCTACCACCGCCATTTCGTGTTCTGATTTTTTTTAAACCGCGCAACTTTGTAAAAAGTGGAATAAAAACATTGTTTAAATGTATAAATGCCCAGTCAATGCCTCCCGCATTGCGTTGTTCGATTAAAACATTCGAGGGCAGGCTGCTAAGGAAGAACGACTTATTTAAAAAAAAGGGAATCTACCGCAGTGTTTTTATTACACTTGAAGAGTCAGATAATAATAGGCGCAACATTTAACTCAATTTAAATTATTTGAGGAATCAAAAACGCCCTTGAGATGGGTTTGGAAAGAAATTTGGTGTTAATATTGCAGAAAATCGTAAAAGTTTGGTGTGAAAATCATGAAAAAAATAATACCCATCAATTTAAAAAACAATAAATATAATATTCTTCTTTCGCAATTGGACAAAGATTTTTTAACCGCTTTTAAAAAAATACAAAAAACAACTTCTTTATTTATAGTGACCGATAAAACTGTAGAAAAACTATACTTGCAGAAGTTTTCAGATTTATTAGAGCAACAAGGCTTCAACATAAAAACAGCAGTTATCTCTGCAGGCGAATCAGGAAAGAGCATAAAAAACCTTTCTTTCTTGTACGACAAAGCTCTTGAATCTAGTATAAACAGAAAAAGTTGCGCAATAGCTTTGGGTGGCGGAGTTATTGGCGACATCACAGGTTTTTTTGCAGCAACATACATGCGCGGTATAAATTTTATTCAAATACCTACGACTTTACTTGCAATGACAGATTCTTCCATCGGCGGTAAAACCGCAGTAAATACGCCCAACGGGAAAAATATTGCAGGCGTGTTTTATCAACCTAAACTTGTATGGATTAATACTGCTTTTTTAAGTTCTCTACCTGCCAACCATATAAAAAACGGACTGTCTGAAATTATAAAATACGCTGTTGTGTTTGATAGAAAATTTTATAATTATTTACTTAGCGCGCTCAAAAATAGAATTATATCTTCAGAAAATTTTGACTATATAATATCTCAAAGTTGTTCGTACAAAGCTAAAATTGTTGAAAAAGATGAAAAAGAAATAACCGAGCTTAGAGCTATTTTAAATTTTGGACACACTTTTGCGCACGCTCTTGAAACAGCTACTAAATATAAAAAATTTTTACATGGAGAAGCTGTTGCAATAGGAATGCTTTTTGCCACAAAACTTTCTCTAGAATTAAAAACATGTAAAGAAAAAACGTACAAAGAAATAAAAAGTATTCTGCAACTGTCGCATTTTAACTTAAACGTAAAGTTTAATGCCGTACAGTTTTTATCGCTCATGAAAAAAGATAAAAAGTCAGTTGACGGAAATATTAAATTTGTTCTTACAAAAGACATAGGAGAAGTGATTAACAGTTATGTAAAGGACGACATTGTTTTAAATGTTTTAAAAAAATTTTCCGGAGCAACTAAATGAAAAAAATATTAATTGTAAATGGTCCAAACATAAATATACTTGGCGCAAGAGAACCCAAAATATACGGAAACATTACACTCGCAGAAATTGAAAAAGAGTTAAGTCTGCTTGCAAAAAAACTTAACGTTGAAGTTGATTTTTTTCAATCTAATCACGAAGGTGAAATTATAGACAAGATTCAAAGTAGCGTAAATACTGTTTCTGGAATAATTATAAATCCTGCAGCTTTTACACACACATCGATAGCCATAAGAGACGCTCTGTCTTCCGTTTCTACACCCACGATAGAAGTGCATATTTCAAATATTTATGCTAGAGAAGAGTTTAGACATAAATCTTATGTTGCCCCCATAGCTTTAGGGCAAATTGCTGGACTGGGAACTGATGGATATATTTTTGCATTAAAAAAACTAGCATCATTAGCGCAAACATTTAATTAAAGACTTGCTCTTCAACAAGTTTTGCAATAATGTGTATTAGAAGAATGTGACATTCCTGGGTTCTTGATGTAATCTTGGATGGAGCGCAATAGCATAAATCGCACACATCCTTCATCTTCCCACCGTTAACATTCGTCATACCTATTGTGAATATACCTAATTTCTTTGCAGATTCCACTGCCCTAATAACGTTGATTGAATTGCCGCTTGTAGATATTGCTATAAAAATATCGCCTTTTTGAGCAAAAGCTTCAAGTTGCCTGCTGAAAGAATACTCATAACCAAAATCGTTACCAACGGCTGTAACTGTAGATATATTCTCAGGCAAAGCAATAGACGGTAACGCTTCTCTATTTTTTTCAAAACGCACAACCATTTCAGCGGCAAAATGCAAAGCATCTGAAGCAGAGCCGCCATTCCCGCAAATAATTGTCTTTTTTTTATTTTTATATGCTTCAACAATTTTATTGACAACACTATAAATACAATCAATCTGAGCGTTTTCAAGCATTTTCTTTTTTGCTTCAATGCTCTCACTGATTAAATTTTTAATAATACCTTTTGTTCTCATAATATCTCTAGTTTTGCGCTAGACTTCATCTTTCAAATATATATTTTGGAAGAAAATCTGTACTTACGCCTCCTTTGCGGAATGTTTCATTTGCCATAATTTTACTATGTAAAGAGACTGTATTTTTAATACCCTCAATTTCAACTTCTCTCAAAGCTCTCTGCATCCTTATTACAGATTCGTTCCTGTCTGAGCCAAAAGCAATAATTTTTGCAATCAAGCTGTCATAAAATGGCGGGATTGTATATCCGGAATAAACATGAGAATCTATTCTAATTCCCGGTCCTCCCGGCAAAAATAACTTGCCAATTTTCCCGGGAGATGGAATAAAATCTGTGTCAGGATCCTCGGCATTTATTCTGCACTCTATGGCATGTCCAAGGATTTTAACTTTTTCGGAGATAATCGAAAGTTTTTCTCCGGCAGCAAGTTTTATTTGTTCTTTCACCAAATCTATGCCTGTAATCATTTCAGTAACAGGATGTTCTACCTGAATTCTTGTATTCATCTCCATGAAATAAAAATGACCTTTTTTGTCTAAAATAAATTCTACTGTACCCACAGTAACATATTTTATAGCTGCCGCCACGCTCTTTGCAGCTTTACCCATTTTCTTTCGTAGAGCTGGGCTCATTAATGGAGAAGGACTTTCTTCTACAAGCTTCTGATGTCTTCTTTGTATGGAACAATCTCGCTCGGGAAGGTATGCCGTTCTTCCATATTTGTCGCCAAGCACCTGAAACTCTATGTGATGAGGCTCTTCAATATATTTTTCCATATAAACATCAGGGTTCCCAAAAGCTGCCTTTGCTTCGGTTTGAGCCATAATTATAGCGTTTTGAAGAGCTTCTTCGGAAACTACTATTCTCATACCTTTTCCACCACCGCCAGCTGTCGCTTTAATAATAACAGGATATCCTGTTTTTTTTGCCATAGCAAAAATTTTGGGATCATCTGCGCTTACCGATCCGTTTGAACCAGGTACTGTAGGAACGCCCGATTTTTTCATAAGTTCTACAGCGGAAATTTTATCGCCCATTTGCTCTATAGACTCTTTTGAAGGTCCTATAAATTTTAGTCCGCAAGCTTCGCAGACTTCTGCAAAATATGTGTTTTCAGCTAAAAATCCGTATCCGGGGTGAATTGCATCTGCGCCGGAAATTTCTGCAGCCGCTATAATACTTGGTATGTTTAAATAACTTTCGGAAGCGCTGGCATGCCCTACGCATATTGCTTGATCGGCAAGCTTCACATGCATGCTTTCTCTATCAACTTCCGAATGAACAGCAACGGTTTTGATACTGAGATCTCTGCAAGCTCTTATGATTCTGCATGCTATTTCGCCTCTATTTGCAATCAAAACTTTTTTAAACATTTGTATCTCCACAAAGTTGAAACAAAATTTCTCTTTTTACATTATTTGCTTGTATCTACTAGAAATAATTCTTGCCCATATTCAACAGATTGACCATTTGCAACTAAAACTTTTATAACTTTACCTTTGATTTTAGAATGTACGTCTTTAATAATTTTCATGGCTTCAATTTGCCCAACTTTTTGTCCCTCAACTACCCTATCACCTTCTTTGATAAGCGGAAATTGGTCGCTGTTTTGATTGTCGGAAAATGTGCCAACCATAGAAGACTTGATAGCAATAAGCGTCGATTTTTTTGTTTCCTCTGATTTTTTTGCAACGACTTCTTTTACAACTGATACCACAGGTTCTACATCGGCTTTTTTAAAATATAAAGAATTACCATCGCTTTGATATTTCATTTCTTCAATGTCAGTATCTCTTATTGACTTTAAAAAATCTTTAATTTCCTGCGAATTCATTTTACCCTCGTTGATCCCACAAAATTACGCGGACTATTAAATAAGGACTGCAACATAAATGTCGACAGTAATAAACTTGCATTATTAATTGTTAACCCTTTCCACGTATTCACCTGTTCTGGTATCAACCTTTATTCTATCGCCTTCCTTTATAAAGAGAGGCACGCGAATATCAGCGCCTGTTTCAAGTTTAGCCATTTTTGTAAGATTGGAAACGGAATCACCTTTGATTCCCGGTTCTGACTCAGCTATCGTCATTTCTATTATTATAGGGAGGTCTATACCAATAAGTTCGTTTTCAATATAGATAGCTTCAATTTCAAGATTTTCTTTCAAGAAATTTGCCATTTCACCTAAAAGTTTCGGCTCAACGGTTATCTGTTCGTAGGTGTTCATATCCATAAAATTAAAATTGGTCCCTTCTTTATATAAGAACTGTTTTTTCTGCCTTGTAACGCTTAAAGCCTCAAATTTTTCACCTGATTTAAAAGTGCGCTCTATAATACCACCCTTTTTAAGATGTTTAAGTTTTACGCGCATTACGGCTCCTCCTTTGCCGGGTTTGTGGTTTTGAAACCATACAATCTGGTAAGGGTTCCCGTCAACTAGAATGTTGAGCCCATTTTTAAAATCCGATGTTGAAACCATTTTGCCTCCTATAACCAAATTGCTTTAAGTTGCTTTGTTAAATTTTAATACGCACCGTCGCTACGAGACTTGCGATGTTTCAAGTAGCAACAACAATTGCTTCGTCATTTCATTTCTCTAGCGCAATCTAAAGTGATTTGACTACATAATTAATATACTGCTGAAGTTAATACTTCACAATCATTTTCTTTGATTAAAATTGTGTCTTCAATTCTTACGCCAAAGTTTTGCTCAATGTATATTCCGGGTTCAACTGTAACAGCCATACGCGTCAAAAAGATACCTTCGGCATTCGACGCTAACGAAGGCATTTCATGAATTTCTATACCTATCCCATGTCCCGTAGCATGAATAAACTTATCTTCATATCCGGACTCTTTTATAATGTTTCTTGCCGTTTTATCGGCCCAAGCAATCGGCAATCCAGCCCTTATTCCCTTTATAACTGCATTTTGAGCGTTTTTTACAACATCCCAAATCTTTTTTTTATCGTCGTCGATTCTACCTAAAAAGTAAGTACGTGTCAAATCAGAACAGTAACCCTTATATACGCAGCCAATATCCATCATCACTATGTCATTTGTAGTTATTTTCCTTAAGGAACTTATGTGGTGGGGATTAGCCGAGTTTTCTCCTGAAGCAATTATAGGATTGAAACTTTCTACTACATGATTTTTGGCAAATAACTCTAACACCCTGTAGTGAATATCAAGTTCACTTACGCCAGGCTTTAGCTCGCCTTTAATTGTATTACATACTTCGGATACAATTTTACAGGATTTTTTTAACTTTATAATTTCATCTTTGTTCTTCGTAATACGAATGTTATCTAAAATACCAGCTTTTTTTACGATATTAATTTTTTCTTGATTTAATTTTTCGCTTAATAATATAAAATTTGCAACATCTATATATTTGGTATCAATTAATACATTATTTACATTATTCTGCTTTAAAATTTCTGTAATCGTTTTATAAAATGGCTCCCCTACGCATATATTTATGTTTCGATTTTTGAAAAATTCTCTTAGTTGATGCTCTATCATTTTAGAACATATAGAGTATATTTTATCTTTTACAAGCAAAAGCCAAAACCCGTCAAATTCTGCATCTGTGAGGTAAAAAATCTCTTTTATATTGGTAAAAAGTACACACTGAGATTTACAGTTTTGAAATATTTGCGAAATTTTTTGCTCCATTATCAACCTCTTTTTGTTTATTTTTCATCGGAATAAAAGCAACATACTTGACAATTATACAATTATTTTATTACAATAGCAAAGCAATCATAGGGTATGGTTGTAATTTAATTGTCCGCTACGGCGGATAGAAAAATAAGGAGTTGCAGTAATGGCACAAGGTAAAGTGAAGTGGTTTAACGATCAAAAAGGGTATGGATTCATTTCGAATGATGATGGATCGGGTGATGTTTTTGCGCACTATTCGGCTATCCAGTTCGAAGGATTCAAATCGTTAGCAGAAGGCGACAGTGTAGAATTTGAAGTTGTAAATTCAGACAAAGGTCCTAAAGCAGCAAACATAAAGAAGATCTGACCTACTACTAACTAACAACCTAAAGGGGTCTCGGAGAATTTTCTCTGAGACCCCTTTTTTAGTTCTGTGTCTATTTTGATTAACTAAACGTTACACATGGGCAACTGTAGGTATCTAAAATATGCCTTGTCGCTCTGCATTGAGCGCGTTGTTGTATCAATACAAAGTTAGCTGACTATATGTTGCTTTAATTGACAAACGTTTTGCGAAAACTCAATTTCTTAAGATTTTAATTGCTCTATCGAGTGTTTCTGTACCAAACGTTTCGATTTTACCCTTATAAGATAAGTTTTTTAAATTGCCTTTTGGTATTATTGCTTTTTTAAAACCAAGTTTTTCCGCTTCTGCTAGCCTCTCTGAGACAAGGGCAACAGAACGTATTTCTCCGGCAAGACCAACTTCACCAAAAACTATCACATCTTTAGGACACACAAAATTTGAATTTGCGGACACTATCGCACAGGCTGCCGCCAAATCAACAGAAGTTTCTTTTACCTTGACACCGCCTGCGATATTTACAAAAATATCCTGCGTTGCCAAAGGAAGATCCAACCTTTTTTCTAAAACTGCTATAAGAATTATAATACGATTTGCATCATATCCTGAAACCATTCTGCGAGGCAGACCAAAAGCAGTTCTTGCAACTAAAGCCTGCACCTCTAACAGGATAGGCCTTGTACCTTCCATTGCTACAGTTACAATATTTCCTGCAGCGTTCATAACGCGTTCACCTAAAAAAATAAGCGACGGATTTGAAACCTCTCGGAGACCAGTGGAATTCATCTCAAAAATTCCGATTTCACTTGTAGGACCAAATCTATTTTTATAGGATCTTAAAATTCTATACGTATGCTGACGTTCATTTTCAAAATACAATACCGTATCTACAATATGCTCTAACACTCTCGGACCGGCCAAATCTCCTTCTTTTGTAACATGCCCCAAAAGAAATACCGTAATATTCTTAGATTTTGCAATTCTTAAAAGTTCAGCGGCAGTTTCCCTTACCTGTCCAACAGTGCCCGGCGCGCCTGTAAGCTCAGGGTGATAAGTTGTCTGAATTGAATCTATAACCAAAAATCTAGGTTCTATTTTGTTTATGGCATCAACAATATTTTGAAGGTTTGTTTCAGAAGCCAAAAAAATATTATCTTTTTTTACCTTAAGGCGCTCTGCGCGCGACTTAACCTGTGAAAGAGATTCTTCTCCCGATATGTAAAGGACTATGCCTTGATCACTTAAAGCGTCCGATATATGCAACATTAATGTTGACTTGCCTATCCCTGGAGCGCCGCCTAAAAGTATCAAAGATCCAGGGACAACACCGCCGCCTATCATATTGTCAAATTCTCTTATTTTAGTTTGATATCGTGAAAAATCTTTAACCGAAATATCATTTAATTTTAGAACTTCTGATGAAAACCCCGTGAGTTGTCTTGCAGTGGAATATGTTTTTGTTTGAACTGAAAATTTTTCCTCCACAAAACTGTTCCAAGCACCGCAAGAAGAACACTTGCCAAGCCACTTGACGGACTCGTAACCACATTGTTGGCATAAAAATTTTGTTTTTTGTTTTTTCATTACATATAGCCGGCTATAAGTTAAGTGATTATATTATTTTGAAGCTACTGTGGCAACGCTTATAATTCCAAGAACCGCCGCTAAATCTTTATCATCAATTTTAAGTTTTACGTACGGTGTAACAGCAATTTTATGAAAAATATCTTCAACTGCAACTCCAGCATAAAGCCATTTTGCCACGCCAATTCTTATATCTGCATCAATTTGTGGACCGTGCGCTTTTCTTGAAAAATCGAACACATTTGCATGTACTTGTAATTTTTTATAAGAATCGTATATAGGCTGAAAAAAAGAATGACCGCATCCAACACCCGCTTTGCCTCTTAGCGCACCACCATAAATTTCAGAATTTTTTCTCCTAAACCCTAATAGAGCTTCCAATTTATTTATATTTTGTTTTTCATCTTGATCTGTAACAGATTTGTAATCTGCAACATTTGCAACGCCTACATAATAGAATTTGTTATCATTAGGCATTATTGTTATACCGATATCATTTCTTAATTTCTCGTCCTTAGCATTGTATCTGCCCGTACAATCCCAGCTCAACCTTAACTTATCAGCCTTTAACACCGTGTCCCTGAGGGTACCAACGGTTTCTTTTGCAGATGTTACCGTTTCTTTCAACTCTTTAGCCATTTGCTTGTCTCTTATGAGGGTCGCTATCGTGCCTTCACCATCGCACAAGCGTGAAACTAATATATCAAGTTTTGCGGCAACATCTTTTATTGATAACAAAGTATCGCTCAAAGATTGTTTACTGTCTGCGGAAACACCCACAATATCAGTCGAAAATCGATTGAAATTATTAATTGTTTCTGCGATTTGTTCGTTTTGCGCTGCAATATTGTTCAAAATCTCTTTTAAAGACCATATAGCGTCTGCAAGATTTTCCATCATATTTCCGTACGTTTTATTATCCATAGCTTTATTAACACTATTTGCAATATTTGTTAATGTTCCTTCCATCGACTGAACATTGCCTGGCGGTATGAAATCCCCTTCCCCCAACACGGACTCGCTTGCGTCTCCTGGAACAACTTCAATATATTTTGTTCCGATAATGCCAACTGAAACAATGCGCACACAAGCATTTTTATACAGCACAACTTTCTTATTTATTGAAAGTTTTAATTTCGCTTTCGAATTCTCCAAACAAACACCTCTTAAAACTCCAATATCAACGCCCGCTATCTTCACTTTCGCTTTTCTAGTAAGACCTGAGATATTATCGAAATTCACGTAAATATTGTACGTTTTTTTTAAAGAAAAAGACCCAGTAGCAAAAATGGAAACAATTATTGCAAAAAGACCGACAATAATAAAAATTCCAAGTTTTAATTGGTTGCTCATATTTTATCCATTCCGAAAGTTCTATCTGTAAGAATCGGTCCTCGTCTAGAGCCTTCAACAAACTGCCTTACATATTCATTTTTAGTATTCTGCGCTTCTTCCAGCGCACCGTTAAAAATTATACCGCCATTGTAAAGCATCACGATTCTATCTGCTATTTTATAAGCAGATTTCATATCGTGCGTTACAACGATAGAAGTAACATGTAAATATTTTTTCAAATTGATTATTAAGTCGCTTATTACATCTGCCATTATAGGATCAAGACCCGTAGTCGGCTCGTCGTATAAAATATAACTTGGTTGATATGCAACAGCTCTTGCAAGACCAACCCGCTTCTTCATTCCACCTGAAAGATCAGACGGTTTTAAATGCTCTACTTTTTCCAAACCAACCATTGAAAGACATTGTGCAACCTTTTGTTCTATTTCTTTATCAGTATGAGACGTAAGCGTTCTTAAACCAAACGCAACATTTTCAAAAATACTAAGAGAATCAAAAAGAGCGGCCTCTTGAAACACATATCCCATCTTTTTTTGAGTTTCACGCAAATCAAAGGAAGAACTCTTTGTTATGTCTATATCGTCAATTTTTACACTGCCATCGTCGGGTTTAATAAGTCCAACTATAGTTTTTAACAAAATACTTTTTCCTACTCCGGAAGATCCTATAATGACAACAGTCTCTCCGTCGCGAACCTCGAAGTTCACTCCGCGAAGAACATGCTTATCTCCAAAACTTTTGCAAACATTCTTTATTTTTATCATTTTATTTTTATGGCAACTAACAACAACGTTAAAAAGTAATCTGAGATTAAAATAAGCACCATGGAAGACATCACAGAACTCGTAGTAGCTTTTCCAACGCCTTCCGCTCCATCTTTTGTGTTAAAACCTTTATGACACGCTACTATCACTATAATTAACGCAAAGAAAAAAGATTTTATAAACCCGTGAAGAAAAGTACGAACTGTCATAAAGTCCAAACACTGTGACCAATACACGCTTGAAGGAACGTCCCAAGAAGTCGTAGTGAGAACCATTCCGCCATAAACTCCAATTATATTTGCAATAACCGTAAGCGTAGGCAACATAAAAAAACATGCGACAAATCGTGAAACAGCAAGAAATTTTACAGGACTTGTGCCAAGTGTATATAAAGCGTCAAGCTGCTCGGTAACTTTCATTGTACCGAGCTCTGCCGTAATTGCCGCGCCAACTCTTCCTGCAACAACTATAGCCGTAAGAACGGGTCCCAATTCTACAACCAAAGAAAGACCTGTTACAGTGCCAACATATACCGGCTCATTAAAAAGATTTGCAGTTGCCGTTCCCACCTGAAGAGCCAAAACCATACCTGTAAAAAAAGAAGTTAGTATTATTATCGGCGTAGAATACCAGCCAACTTCCACCATTTGGATAACAGTACTTTTTAAAGGTATATCGCCTTTAAGTATGTACGCCATAGCCTCTGCAGTCATTACAGCAGCCTTGCCCAGTCCCTCCAATAACTCAACAACAATACCGACAGACCTCTGACCGAATCTTTCAATAGAACGCCACATCCTCATCAGTTTAGTTTTATTTTTTTTAACATATTTTGTCAAATAACTATCCTCGGCACATGCGAAGATATTGCGCAAGTTATTTCATAACTTACCGTATCTTGTATTTTTGCAAGCTCATCGACTTTAATCTGCTCTTTGCCCTGAACTCCTATTAAAACCGCTTCATCACCAACGGCAACGCCTTTCACTCCGGTTACATCTATCATCGTCATATCCATTGTAATTCTACCAGCAATAGGACAACGCTTTCCTCCAACCAAAACATCTCCCTTATTAGACAACAATCTATTATAACCGTCAGCATACCCTACAGGAATTGTAGCAATAACAGAAGCTCTGTTTGTAACGAAAGTTCTTCCGTAGCTTATGCAAAATCCTGCCGGAACTTTCTTTAAAAATGTCACCTTCGTTTTCCATGAAAGAACAGGTTTAAGTTTCAAAAATCTCTCAGCATGTTTAAAAGGATTAAGACCGTAAAGACTTAGTCCAGGTCGCACCATATCAAGGTGAGTACGTTTATTTTTAAATAATGCTGCAGAATTTGCAGAATGCGCAATAAACTTCAATCCTAGATTTGTACGAGCAAATTTAACAATTTTTGCAAAAATACTAAGTTGCGCCTGTGTAAAAACAGGATCCGTGTCTGCAACCGCATAATGAGTATACGCGCCACTCATATTTATTTTAGGAATCTGAGCAATTTTTTGCAACATAGCATACGACGCTTCCGGTTGTGCGCCAATACGCCCCATACCTGTATCTATTTGTAAATGAAAACTAATTTTTTTATCTAATTTCATCGCCAAATCTTCCAAAACCAAAAGACCAGCCATTGTAGAAACAGTAGGAGTCAAAGAATGAGCCACCGCAACTTGAAAATTTTCAAAGGGGAAGATATTACCCAAAATCAAAATATTAGTTTTTATACCGGCTTCTCTAAATTGTATCCCCTCTTCAAGAGAAGAAACAGCAATCCAAGGTACCCCGGCTTTTTGCGCCTCTTTTGCAAGAGCAATACCACCATGACCATAAGCATCGGATTTAATAACCGCCATGATTTTAGTGTCTTTCGCAACATACTCTTTGATTTTTTTTAAATTGAAATGAAAATCACTTTTGTCAATCTCGATCCATGTTTGTCTAAAAAAAACACTGGATCTTCTGTCTATTGCAACTGCTCCTGAAGGGGGAGGTCGTTTTCTCATTAATAATTATCCTGTATTTTGGATCCATCAGAGAACTTTGTGTATTCGCCTTCAAAAACTAAATTTATATCACCAGTTGGCCCATTTCTCTGTTTACCTATTATGAGCGTCGCCTTCTTTTGCAAATCAGGATCTTCCCTATTATAATATCCTTCTCTGTAAAGCATAGCAACAACATCGGCGTCTTGTTCAATTGCGCCTGAATCTCTTAAATCAGAAAGTTGAGGTCTATTATCTTTTCTCCCTCTATCTTCCGTTCTTCTTGAAAGTTGCGACAAAACAATCACAGGAACATCTAAATCTTTTGACAATGCCTTAAGAGATCTTGAGATTTCCGATACCTCCTGCTGGCGAGACTCAAACTTTTTTCCCGTACCTTGTATAAACTGAATATAGTCTATTATTATTAAAGCTAAAGGATTATTCTTTGCGTTCAGCTCTGTCGCAAGTTTTCTCGCGCGCGTTCTGAGCTCTATAACATTTATGCTAGAATCGTCATCAATAAAAATAGGCGCTTCGGCAATTTTGCCCGCTTCACTTGTAAGTCTAGGCCAGTCCGAACTGCTATATTGACCATTTCTTAATTTACTTGTATTAACTCTTGCCAAAGAAGCTAAAAATCTCAACATTAGCGCTTCTTGTTTCATCTCAAGAGAGAAAATAGCAACAGGCTTTTTCTGAACAACAGCAACATGCTCTGCAATATTTAAAGCTAAAGCAGTTTTGCCCATAGACGGACGCGCTGCCAAAACTATAAGTTCAGACGGATGAAGTCCTGCAGTTTTGGAGTCAAAATCGGCAAACCCTGTTGGAAGTCCAGAAATATCTTTTGGATTAGAATGCAACCTTTCGAGCTTTTGAAGCATAGGCATTACAAATTTAGATACGCTCTCGAGTCCTTGTTTTCCTTTCTTCTGTGAAATACTAAACAAAGCTGCCTGAGATTTGTCTAGTATTTCCTCAGGAGAATTCTGCTCATTAAACGCATCGGTTACCATCGTTGATCCAGCATTAATAAGCTGTCTTGATATTGACTTATCACGTATAATCGAAGAATAATGTTCAACATTTGCAGCAGTCTGCACAGACTCAATCAAACTTGTAAGATACGATACTCCGCCAACTTCGGCAAACATACCATTCTTTTTTAAAGCTTCTGAGACCGTATATAAATCAATCGGCTGATTTTCAATATATAAATCGTAAATTGTTAAAAAGATTTGTCGGTGTATCTCTTTGTAAAAGTCGCCCTCATTTACTATATCTACAACTTTCAAAATAGCTTCCTTCTCTATGAGCATTGCGCCCAAAGTAGCCATTTCTACATCTACAGCCTGAGGTGGAACTTTTTCCATTATGTTTGCCATTGTCATACCGACCCGTCCTCCATGAACATCTGTGGTCAACATAAAATCAGTTGGCTGTATTACTCATTCTCATCTACAACAGAAAGTTTTATTTTTACTACAACTTCAGGATGAAGTCTTACGTTTATTTCACAATTCCCAGGTTCTTTTATGTTCTCATGGAGGAGAATATCACGCTTGTTAATTTCAAAACCCTTTTCTTCAAAAATCTTTGAAATGTTTGATGCCGTTATCGAACCGAAAATTTTGCCATTTTTGCCAATTTTTGTCTTCGCAACAAATTCTGTTATCTCCATTTTAGAGGCAACTTCTTTTGCAACATTGATCACTTCTTCTCTCTGTTTTTCTAGCTTAACTCTTTCTCTTTCCCAAATTTTAAGATTTTGAGGAGTAGCTTCCGTAGCAAGATTTTGCGGAACGAGGTAGTTTCTTGCAAACCCGGACGAAACTTCTTTAATTTCGCCCTGACGCCCGACGTTGATAATATCGGACCTTAATATAACTTTCATTTTTCCCTCCGGAACAATCTAAATCCATTTTTGTAAACGCAAAACGTCAATTAATTTGTCGTAAAAGACACAAGCGCAAGCATTCTTGCTCTTTTAATTGCCGTGTCGAGTTTTCTTTGATGCTTTACGCATGTGCCGGTTATGCGTCCTGGAAGTATCTTGCCTTGTTCAGTCACAAACGCGCGAAGCAAACCTATACTCTTGTAATCTATTTCAATTTTGTCTGCGCAAAAACGGCAAACTTTTCTTCTTATTGGTCCGCCTCTTTTGAATTTTCCACCAGGTCGTTCTTGACCTTTAACTGAACCTTGCGATCTGCCATGTCCTGACGGCTTTTTTATATATGCCATATTTTCCCCTCCAACCGCTTAAAACGGTATATCTTCTTCAACATCACCACTGCCATTATCAACCTGCGTAGATGATTCATTAACATTCTCAACAGGTTTTGCGCCTATTGCCGCATTTTCCTGTCTTGCTATCGAAAGAAACTGAACCCTTGAAGCCACAACTTCTAGGCGACTTTTTTTAGTGCCATCAGTTCCTTCCCACTTGTTTGTCTTAAGTCTTCCTTCCACATGGACAGGCAACCCTTTTTTCAAACGTTCACCACATTTTTCCGCCAGGTCTTCCCAAACAATAACAGGAACAAACGTAGGATTAGGATCGTCTTTCCATTCACCGGTAACAGTATCTTTCATTCTTCTGCTAATAGCTATATCAAACGAACAAACCGCTTTTCCCGTACCTGTGCGCCTGAGTTCGGGATCTCTTGTAAGTCTGCCAACCATTATAACGCTATTTTGCTCCGGCAAGCGGAGACTATTCTGCTGTTGGTTCATTTTGTTTTATCTCCGTCACTTGTGATTTTTCTGTTACAGCTTTTATTTTTGGAACTGACTTTGCAACAACTTTTTTCTTTTCAATTTTAACCGTCAGAAATCTTATAACTGAATCGTTAAATTTGAAAAAGCTCTCAAGAGCGCTAACCATCTCGCCATTGCCACTAAGTTCCATACAAACATAACTTCCTTCACGGAATTTATTAACGGAATAAGCAAATCTCTTTTTTCCAAGCTGCTGAATCGTTTTAACAATTCCTTTTGCGGCTTCAATGGTTTTCACTGCTTTTGCGGTAAGTTCTTCAACTTTATCTATCGGCAGTTCTGGAGAAATGATAAACGTGCTTTCATAATTCATATTTTTACACCTCCTTTTTGGAATTCCCTGAGGTATTTGTGACCTCAGATTTAGCCTTACGCAAACACACGCAAAGCAAAGCTCTACGCGCTATTATACAAAATAAATATTTTTTTACAAGACTCATATCAGTTTAGCAGGAAGATCTATTGAAGATTGTTGAGCGTAAAATAATTCAGAAGGCTTACGCTAAGTCATTTAAACAATAAACGTAAAAACAAAGATTTCAAAAACGAAGACTATAAATGCGCAGACAATCTTGTGTAAAGTTTCAAATTAGATTTGTTTATTTTTATCTAAAAGTCTCCTCAAAATCCCACCAAGAGATGCCTATTGTTTCTTTGTTTAGCGGTATTCTTGTTTTATTAAATAACACGGGGAATTTTTTGCAGCGTTAAGTAAGTTTTTCTCAATGACTCTTGAAATATATTTTTCAAATCGTTGTTATATAATACTATTTGTAAAATTGTATGACTTTCGACATCTGTATGAAAAGTATTTTACGATGAGATGAAATCCTTAATCTTTTTTTCAAAACTACGTTTTTTAAATTCCCAAGTAGGTGAAGTTTATAACTTCGCTACTTACCTGTCCCTTTTCAAATGACAAAAAGCTGGTCAAATATATAATACATTTCATGCGGTTTGCATGACAATAGACAGTGGTAGATAATTTCAAGATTATGTATAATAGAACCAACTATAGGAGCGTTGAGGATATTTTAAATGTCTCATTTTTATGTAAAACCTGAAGCTATCAAAGAAAAAACTTTTTCTATAAGTGGTGAGCAAGCGCATTATGTATCCACTGTACGACGCTTTAAACCTAACGATGAAATAATGATTTTTGATGGGCTGGGGAATTCTTATAAGGCAAAAATTAATTCTATAAATAAAAACAAAATCGTAGGTAATATTTTGTCTTCCTCATATAAAAAATCTGAATTTATTTTAAAACTTTATACATCCATACCTAAAGGAGATAGATTTGAATGGCTCATAGAAAAATGCGCTGAAATAGGCGTTTCAGAAATCACGCCTACCAATACTAAAAGAAGCGTAAATGCTAATTTTTCCAAAAATAAACTTGAACGATATGAAAAAATATCTATCGCCGCGAGTTCTCAATGCGGGAGAAATGACATTATGAAAATAAATGATCCTTTGGACTTCAGAACTGCATGTGCGAATGTATTAATAAACAATAAATACATGAACGTATTGCCGTGGGAAAGTGAAAACAAAATTCTTTTAAATCATTTGTCCTCAACATCATCATTTGTTGGAGCAAATATTTTTATAGGTCCTGAAGGCGGCTTTGAAGATGAAGAAGTAGAACTTGCCAAATCGCTTGGCATCCAAACAATAACACTTGGCAACAATATTCTTAGAATAGAAACTGCCGCAATTGTCGCAAGTGGTTTAGTTTTAAGTTCTCAACATTTGGAATCAGAATGTTAAATGAAAAAATATTGTATAAAATTTTCATACACAAAATTAAAATTTATTGATTTTTCGATAAGTGGAGAGATGGCCGAGTGGTTTAAGGCGCAGTCCTGGAAAGACTGTTTATCCGAAAGGGTAACTAGGGTTCGAATCCCTATCTCTCCGTTTGTTATTTTTTAACAGCGTCGGTAAATAGTAAAAATAAAATATCTTTCTATAAATGTTCTATAAATGGATTGAAATGTTGCATTGTTGAGTCAAAATAATTAGGCATTAAATGTCCGTAGTATTGTTCTGTAACTACTACTGAATGATGTCCTAGTATTTTAGACAGTCCGTAAATGTCTTTGTGGACTTTTAGATAATGTGCAGCGAATGTATGTCTTAAGCAGTGTGCGTGATAGCCTTTAAACCCTATTTGTTTGTACCTCTTCCTTAAGTATGAAGAAGCGCTACTCATCGTTGGAATTGTTCCATCCGTATAAACTACAATATTATCAACCTTTATTTTGTTGTTTTGTGCTCGTTCTTTTTTAAGAGCAGATAGATACTCTTTTAGTTTTTCAGGCATTATTATAATTCTAAACTTACGACTCTTTGTGCGAAACGTTCCACTTGATTGTATTCTTATTTTGCCATTGATAAAATCTATGTCCGACCACTTAATATTTAAAATTTCTGAAATTCTTGCTCCAATGAAAAATCCTATATAATTTATTGTTCGCCATACTCATGTTGTTAAATCAATTACCTTCTTTATATCTTCTACCTTTTGCCAGTATTT
>NZ_JAIXMZ010000090.1:0-4204 GCF_020328025.1 Candidatus Endomicrobiellum pyrsonymphae
TCATTTCTTCTTTTGACAGAGTTTCTAAGTAGTCGACAAAGCTGTTAATATTGTCTTTTTTTTAAAATTCAAAATATTTACTTCTGTCGACTACTTAGAAACTCTGTCAGAAGAAGAGTAGTAGCGCCACTAGGGAAGTATTGAATGTGGCGGAGTAATGCACGGACACAGTTGCAGTTACACATGCAACACATACAGTGGACGGGTCAAACCAACTAGACGCTGTATCAGCTTTAATTAGTTGGTACGACGTTAACGATGCTGGGTTGCTTCGTCATTTCATTCCTCTGAAAGATGTGGCGATGCCAAAGGCATTGACTAAATACGTCGATAGGTTTTTCAACTTTATTCATTAGAGGCAGATCTTTCAATTCTTTTCATTTCTTCTTTTGACAGAGTTTCTAAGTAGTCGACAAAGCTGTTAATATTGTCTTTTTTTTAAAATTCAAAATATTTACTTCTGTCGACTACGGATATAATACAGGAGTAATATTGTTTTTTAATAATTCAAAATTGATGATTAATCTGTCTGTTCTGCCGTTTCCGTCTATAAATGGATGAATTTTTTCAAACTCTATATGATTAAATGCTGTTTTTCGAAAATTGAATTATATTTAGAATTGTTATAGTTATCAATAAAATAAAGCACACTATTTTGAACAAACTCTTTTTTTGGTGGAATATGTTCTGCGCCACGGACATATACGTCGGTATTTCTAAAACCACCTATTTCATTTATATTTTTATTTATGACTTGTAAATTATGGCTTCGTAAATATCTCTCGAGTTTGCAGATATTTTAAACGACTTGTCATGCATAAGTATCAGCATAGGATAATGTAGAGCCTTCTATTGCATTAGAATTATAAATACTGCGCGTAATGTAATCTTCAAAATAGCTGTTATTGGTTTGCAAAAATTTAACAACATTTAATTCTTTTATGTTCCTTATTTTTCTCATAACAGAAACTTCACACAATCTATTTTACATTATCATCATTTTTTTGCATTTTTGAATAATGTATTCTGAATTTGATGTTATATCTTTTATTTCAGACAAATCTTTTTCATTTAAAATGTCTGTGTCATACGTAGTTCTAAAAAGGCTAGGCAATCCCGAGGATTTGATTATATTAATTGACTGTTTGATTAAGTTTAAATCTCCTTTGAAAAAGAGATTATATTTTTCCATAGACGACTTTATATCCATAGCCACAAAATCTATAAGTTTCTCAGCTATCAACTCTTGTAGTATTTGTGGATTTGTTCCATTTGTATCGAGCTTAATAAAAAAGTTTAAATTTTTGATTGCCGTTATAAATTCGAGCAAATCTTTTTGAATGGTTGGTTCTCCACCCGTTATAACTATACCTCTTAAAAGTTTTATTCTTTTTGACAGGAAAACAAAAATTTCATCTTCGTCAAATGACCGTTCAAACAAATACGGATAAACCAATTGCGGATTGTGGCAGTAAGGACACATCATATTGCATCCCTGCGTAAAAATAACAGCGGCAGGCACACCTGGATAGTCTATAAGAGACAATTTTTGTAATCCGCCGATTTTCATTTACGTACGCCGCCGTTATTTTTTAATCATGTTTGCATGGGCAATAAGTTTTACGTATTTTAAATTCTTCTCTCTTGCCTTCATTCCACAAAGAAACCGGTCTCAAGTATCCGACAACTCTAGAATAAACCTCACATTTTGTGCCTTCAACTGAATCTTTCTGGGTTTTTAATTCATGAATCTTTTCTTGAATTTCATTTACTGTCATTGAAATTGCCTCCTTTAAACTAAACTCCGTGATTTTTTGTTGTTAAGTTGTTAATTAGCATATAACATATTTTCAAGAATTTTTATTTGTGAATCTATTTCTTCCACTTTTTCATTTTTACATTTAGGGCATTCTGCATGTTCGCCCTCAATATATCCGCACTTAGGACAAACGCTGAATGTTGGAGTTATTGAAAAATACGGCAAACTGTAATTTTCACATACGGTTTTTATAAATGTTTTTAAAGCGCCAGTATCTTTAATACGTTCGCCCATAAACATGTGCAGAACTGTACCGCCTGTATATTTTGACTGCATGGCATCCTGCAAATCTAAATTTTCAAAAATATCGTCCGTGTAATTTACAGGCAGTTGACTTGAATTTGTATAGAAAGGCGTGTCAGGCGTTTCACTTGCAGAAATTATATCAGGATATTTCTTAGCGTCAAGTTTTGCAAGTCTATAAGAAGTACCTTCTGCAGGTGTTGCCTCAAGATTATAATTGTTGCCAGCTTCTTGCTGATATTGAATTAAAGTTCCTCTCATAAAATCTAAAACTTTTTCACCAAAAGCTTTGCCTCTTTCACTTCCAATTCCTTCACCAAACAAGTTCATACAAGCTTCGTTTAAGCCGACGATGCCGATTGTTGAAAAATGATTTTTCCAATATTCGTTAAAACGTTGTTTTATGCTTCTTAAATAAAAACTCATGTACGGATATAAGTTGCTTGCGGTGAATTTCTCTAAAACTCTTCTCTTTATTTCTAAGCTTTGTTTGGATATATCCATATTTGCTTTTAGTCTTTCCATAAAGTCGGACTCATTTTTTGCAAGATAACCTATTCTTGGAAGATTGATTGTTACAACTCCTATAGACCCTGTAAGAGGAGAAGCTCCAAAAAGTCCGCCACCGCGTTTTTGAAGTTCGCGATTATCTATTCTCAAACGGCAACACATGCTTCTTGCGTCTTCAGGTTTCATGTCTGAATTGATGAAGTTTGCAAAATAAGGTATCCCATATTTTGCAGTTATGTCCCACAAAGCTTTTATATTTTTGTTATCCCAATCAAAGTCGCTTGTTATGCTGTATGTTGGAATAGGAAACGTAAATACTCTTCCTTTCGCGTCGCCTTCAAGCATAAGTTCTAAGAAAGCTTGATTTAGTATATCCATTTCTTTTTGAAATTCGCCGTATTTTTTATCCTGATGTTTTCCTCCGATGATAACTGATTCTTCCTTATAATACGGAGCGACAGTTAAATCCATCGTTAAGTTTGTAAAAGGGGTTTGAAACCCTACTCTTGTAGGAACGTTAATATTAAATAAAAACTCCTGTAAGGTCTGCTTTACTTCATCACGAGTTAATTTGTCATAATATATAAACGGCGCAAGCAGGGTATCAAAATTTGAGAAAGCCTGAGCCCCGGCGCTTTCTCCCTGAAGTGTATAAAAGAAATTTACTATCTGCCCGAGAGCTGTCCTAAAATGTTTTGCGGGTTTTGCCTCGGCTTTTCCGGAAACGCCCTTAAAGCCACTTGTTAGCAAATCCTGCAAATCCCATCCAACGCAGTAAGCGCCAAGTAATCCTAAATCATGTAAATGTATATCGCCTTCAGTGTGAGCTTTTCTTATATTTTCCGGGTAAATTTTATTTAACCAATAAATTTTACTGATTTCAGAAGAAACATAATTATTTAAACCTTGTAAAGAGTAAGACATATTACTGTTTTCGTTTACCTGCCAGTCTATTTTTTTAAGATACTGATCAACCAAATCAACATTAAATGCAGACGTGATTTCTCTTATTTTGTTGTGCTGTTCACGGTATAAAATATAAGCTTTAGCTGTTTTTTTATACAAGGAAGAGAGCAGAACTTCTTCAACCACATCTTGAATGTCTTCAACAGAGGGTTTTCTGTCTTCAATGGCGTTGCGTAAAACAGATAAAGTTTTGAGAGTAAGTCTATCCGCTATATCCTGATTGAACTCCCCGGTAGCTTTTCCTGCTTTTGCTATTGCTGCAGAAATTTTCTTGGGATCGAAAGCTTCTCTAAGACCGTCTCTCTTTAAAATCGAACTAAAAAACTCTTCATGTCCCATTTTTTTCCCTCTTTGCGGTAAAAACTCCCTTCAATTTAGCAAACGAATCCACACCATAAATATATTTGCACTGATTTAAAATTATCGAGACTTGCGACGTTTGCGAGTCGCGGCAAGCTAGACAACAACTATGCTGGATTGCTTCGTCATCTTATCAACCCACTGAAAAAAGTGGTATAAGAAATCCTTAAAAAAAGGTATAATTAAGTGAGCATATAAGCTTTATCAAGGTAATACTGCTTACAACAATTGTTAATAATGACTAGTAGCTTACGCATAACAGCGACAATAGCGACCATTTTAAGTTTGCCGTTGTTTGTCAGTTTG
>NZ_JAIXMZ010000112.1:0-4262 GCF_020328025.1 Candidatus Endomicrobiellum pyrsonymphae
CCCTGATTATCGGCGTCTTATCACCAGAAAAATTGTACTTCGTCAACAAATCCCTTACTTCCATCTCTACCAAATCCAATAACTCTTTGTCCTCCACTGCATCGCACTTGTTTAAAAATACTACTACCGAAGGCACGTTTACCTGCCTCGCCAACAATATATGTTCTCTCGTCTGCGGCATCGGCCCATCCAACGCACTCACTACCAATATCGCCCCATCCATCTGCGCCGCTCCAGTTATCATGTTCTTCACGTAATCCGCATGCCCAGGACAGTCTATATGCGCATAATGCCTGTTTACCGTAGAATATTCTACGTGACTCGATACTATCGTCACTATCTTTGAACCATCCCTCCTTCCCTGCGCTTCCGACGCTTTCGCTACCTGATCGTACGATACGTATTCCGCCAACCCTTTATTGCTTAACACTTTCGTAATCGCTGCCGTCAACGTCGTCTTGCCGTGATCCACGTGACCTATCGTACCTATGTTTACATGCGGCTTACTCCTGTCAAACTTTTCTTTCCCCATTTTAAATTCTCCCCTTTCCCTTTATGCTTTAGTTGTTTTTTCTAATATTTTATCGGCAATTTGTCTTGGAACTTCCTCGTAGTGAGATGGTTCCATGCTGTAATTTCCTCTTCCCTGTGTAAGGGAACGAAGAGATGTCGAATACCCAAACATTTCCGCCAAAGGCACAGTTGCTTTAATATGCTGTACTTTATTTTTAGAATCCATGCTCGTTATTTTACCACGTCTTGAATTTAAATCGCCGGTTACAGCGCCCATATATTCTTCTGGGGCAACTACTTCGGTTTTCATAATAGGTTCCAAAATAATAGGATTTGCTTTTTTACACGCCTCTTTAAAAGCCATAGATCCAGCTATTTTGAACGCTATTTCTGACGAATCAACTTCATGGAACGAACCGTCAGTAACGATTACTTTAACATCTACCACAGGATATCCTGCTAAAGTTCCAGAGGTCATTGCTTCTTTAATACCTTTGTCAATTGCAGGGATATATTCCCTAGGAATTACGCCGCCGACAATCTTGTTCACAAACTCATAGCCTTTGCCGGGATCTTGAGGCTCGACAGTAAGTATAACGTGACCGTACTGCCCGCGTCCGCCGGTTTGTCTGATATATTTTGATTCTGCTTCTTGAGTTTTTTTAATTGTTTCTCTGTAAGCAACCTGAGGTCTTCCAACATTTGCCTGAACGTTAAACTCTCTTTTCATTCTGTCAACAAGAATCTCAAGATGAAGTTCGCCCATACCCGCAATAATCGTCTGATTGGTTTCCTCGTTTGTTCTGACTCTAAACGTAGGATCTTCTTCCGCAAGTCTGCTTAAAGCAACTCCAAGTTTTTCCTCGTCAGCCTTAGATTTAGGTTCAATTGCAACGTCAATAACCGGCTCGGGAAAATCCATGGACTCAAGCAATATAGAATTCTCTTCACTGCAAAGCGTGTCGCCGGTAGTTGTGTTCTTCAAACCTACTGCAGCGGCAATATCTCCCGCGTTTACAGACTTAACTTCTTCTCTGTTATTTGAGTGCATACGAACTATACGAGAAATTCTTTCTTTTGCATTTTTAGCAGGATTATAAACATACGAACCGCTTTCCAATGTTCCTGAATATACCCTAAAGTATGTAAGTTTCCCAATATAAGGATCCGCCTGTATTTTAAAAGCCAAAGCGCTAAAAGGAGCGCTATCGTCAACCGGTCTAGTGTCATCTTCGCCCGTCTCAGGATTTATTCCTTTGAAGGCTTTCCTGTCAAGGGGAGACGGCAGATAATCGCAAACCGCATCAAGCATAGACTGTACGCCTTTGTTTTTAAATGCTGTTCCGCAAAGCACGGGAATTAATTTTATCTGAAGAGTTGCATTTCTAATTGCCTGTTTTATCTGAGCTACAGTTGACTCTTTTCCTTCCATAAAATTATTCATCACATCGTCGCTGTAATCTGCGATAAGTTCTATCATCTCAGAGCGCATACGACGAGCTTTTTCTTCTAAATCTTTGGGAATATCCATTACTTCAAATTTTGCGCCAAGCTCTTCTCCTGACCAAACATGCGCATTCATAGTCACCAAATCGACAATGCCTTGAAAGTTAGACTCGACTCCAATGGGTATCTGAATAGGAAGAGGAGTCGCTCCAAGTTTTTCTCTTATATCGTTTATAACCATAAAAAAATCTGCGCCAATCTTATCCATTTTGTTTGAGAAAACAATTCTTGGAACGCCATATTTATCAGCTTGTCTCCAAACGGTTTCAGACTGAGGTTCAACTCCATTGCCAGAATCGAACACAACTACTGCGCCGTCCAAAACCCTTAAAGATCTCTCCACTTCTACGGTAAAATCAACGTGACCGGGAGTATCGATGATGTTAAACTGCATGTCCTGCCATTTGCAGTATGTCGCGGCCGAAGTAATTGTAATACCTCTTTCTCTTTCTTGCTCCATCCAATCCATGGTTGCAGCGCCCTCGTGGACTTCTCCAATTTTGTGAGTTTTTCCGGCATAGTACAGAATTCTTTCTGTCGTAGTTGTTTTACCAGCATCGATGTGAGCTGCAATTCCAAAATTCCTAATTTTATTTAAAGGATATTCCCTAGCCATTTTCTTCCCTTTTATTTTTTTATATCCAAAACTTATTTATTTTCTTTTAGACGTCGTGATTGTTCGTATTTCCTTCTTTCATCACTATAGAATGCTTCTCTCTATAATTACCCTTAACATCATTGCTACTACCCACGACATTTTCCCCATAATTACCAATCTTGCAATTCTTTTACTCATCTCGCCTGCCACCTCTTTTGAAAAGGTATCGGTCTCTTTTATTGATACGTTTGTAATCCCACTTTATATTTGTTAAAACATCTCTGTTTAAAAACATTCCCAAAGTCTTTTCTAACATATCTCATCTTTTGCTATATCGTTTCGTCCTTCTGTTAAATCGGGCCATGTTATCTCTTATGCTGCTATTACTACTCTCTATCAAAGCGCGTCCCCGTTATTACTAACTTCTCTTGTGGCATGTATCTCTCAAACGCTACCTTATTATAACAACTATTGCCATCACTGCAAAGTTTGTTTTTTGATGGCAAACGAGCGAGGATTTCGCGATGCAAAAACTCAAAAGACAAGTTCCATCTACCAACGATAGTGGGCGAAAGCTTTATTTGCTTCCGCCATTCTGTGAGTATCTTCTCTTTTCTTCATCGCGGTTCCTTCCTTTTTGCTACCGTCAATGAGTTCTTGCGCAAGTTTTTCGCACATAGGTTTTCCGGTTTTGCTTCTTGCAATTTCTATAAACCAGTTGATAGCAAGAGTAATTGAGCGCGCCGTGGGAACTTCCATAGGAACTTGATATGTAGCTCCACCAACTCTGCGCGGTCTCACCTCAAGAAGCGGTCTTACATTTTCCAACGCCCTGTTAAAAACTGCGACAGGATCCTCGCTGGTCCTTTCTTTTATTATATCGAAAGAATCGTACACTATTGATTCTGCCGTACTTTTTTTACCTTCAAAATTGAGTTTACTGATAAATCTAGCTACAACCACCGAACCAAACTTTGAATCCGGTTCCGGCAAACCTCTTTTCTCTCTTGGTTTTAACGCTTTGCGTGGCATTACTTAATACCTCTTATTTTTTTATTACTTACTTACTTTCACTTCGCAGAATAACGAGGGAATCCCTCGCTCTTGCCAACCCCTAATCTCACCCTTCCCCGCAAGGGAGAGAACAAGCACCTTATCTTTTTGTGCGAAGAGTTTTGTGTTTGGACGACGCTTGCTACAAGACCAACGTTAATCCCTATATTTAAGAACACAGTATTTTGAACTTCTTGCTAAGCAAAACCAAGCGAAGCTTGCTTTTTGATAGCAAATGAGCGAGGGCTTTGCGCTGCAAAAATTCAAAAAACAAGTTTCTATTGCTTGGCGGCTTTGCCCTTCTTGACCCCATACTTACTTCTACTCTGTTTACGACCTTCGACACCAGTTGTGTCCAAAGTTCCCCTTATAATGTGATAACGAACACCGGGCAAATCTCTTACACGTCCACCGCGAATAAGAACAAGCGAATGCTCCTGGAGATTATGTCCTATGCCCGGAATATATGAAGAAACCTCATATCCTGACGTAAACAGAGTAGAAGTAAGTATGGGGTCAAGAAGGGCAAAGCCGCCAAGCAATAGAAACTTGTTTTTTGAATTTTTGCAGCGCAAAGCCCTCGCTCATTTGC
>NZ_JAIXMZ010000091.1:0-4038 GCF_020328025.1 Candidatus Endomicrobiellum pyrsonymphae
AGCCCGTTGCAATGTCAACGCGCACAGGCGAGTTTATAACTTTAAAAGCCGTTATCGATGAAGTTGGCAAAGATGCCTGTAGATTTTTCTTTTTACTTCGCGCTCCGGACTCACAGCTTGAGTTCGATTTAGAACTTGCAAAAAAACAATCCGGCGAAAACCCTGTTTTTTATGTGCAGTACGTTAATGCAAGGTGCAGTTCTATTGTAAAAGAAAGTAAGAACAGAAATGATATTATTACAGATATTAAAGATATAAATTTTGCCTTGCTTGAGACAAAAGAAGAAAGAGATTTAATCAAACAACTTTCATCATTTTGCGATACTCTTGCTATGTCTGAAAAGACAATGAGTCCCCATCATTTCACAGCGTATTTAATAGAACTTGCTGATAGATATCATACGTTTTATGAAAAGTATCGCGTTTTAACAGACGATTCAGCGCTTGCTTCCGCAAGATTAAAGCTTATCGAAGGGGTGATGATAATGATACAGAACGGACTTGGTCTTTTAGGCGTAAGCGCGCCGGACAAAATGTAACAACATACGATATTTGTTTTATCTACATTTTATTAGTCCTCTTGCGCAACTAATTATGTAAAAGTATAGCAGAAAGACTATAAAATAAAAAAAGAAAGCAGACGGAACAAGATGGAATTATTCTCTCTCGTCGCGCTGCTATCTCTCAATGGCGAAGGGGAAAAACGTTGTAGTAAGTTCTCCTTTTTACAAAAGAGGAGGCGAGCGTAGCTCGACGGGATATTGAGAAGACAGCAGTTGTTAACCTGACATAGTATGGTTAAGATGAGAGAATCATTTCGTCGTAAAATACTCTTCATGTATTTGTCGAAGCTTAAATAAAAATGAACAAAATAATATCAATAATTTTTTCGCTGTTTTTATTTATATCTATAATCTTTGCAGATATTTCTGTAACTCCTTATGGAGCTGCCGAAACTGTTTCGGGCAGTTGTTTTCTTTTGGAAACAGAAGGTTGCAAAGTTATTGTTGATTGTGGACTTTTTATGCGCAGTGAAGTTGATGATGATTCTATTTCTTCTAGTAAAAGAGTTGAGTTAAAAAATCAACAAATTCAAACTAATCTTATTAATGCAAACGCTCTTTTTTTAACACATGCGCATTTAGACCATAGTGGCAGGATACCACTTTTAATACATAGCGGGTTTCAAGGTAAAATCTATTCTACACAAGCAACAAAAGAACTTGCTTTAACTCTTTTCAAAGAAAGAAATGGTTTTGATTTAATAAAAAGAAAATGGTTTTGGTCTGCAAGTAGGAGAAAGAAAGCTAAAGGCAAAAACAATTTTGTGCTTGCTCATTGGAGTGGCGAATGTAAAGAAAATATAAAATCTATTGAATATTCAAACGATGAAATTTTGTTGGAAGATTTAAAAAAAAAGGAAAATGTTAAATTTTTATTATGCAAAAACTGTTGTGAAACAGAAACTAAGAAAATAGAAGAACAGTTCGTTGCAGTAGGATACAATGAAGATATTAATATTGCTGACGCTTTGAAGGTTAAATTTATAAATGCAGCCCATATATTAGGTTCCGCCAGTTTAATTTTTCAATCCAACAATAAAAAAGTTTTATTTTCCGGGGATTTGGGCAGCGGTTATTCCAGATTTAGTGGCGAGTTTGATATTCCGGAGTCGGTAGATTTAATTTTTATGGAAGCCACTCACGGCGGTGATAAAAATAAAAATATCGCAGAACAATACGAGCTTTTTAGAAAAGATTTAAAACTAGCTCTCGATAATAAAAAAACTGTGTGGATTCCAGTCTTATCTTTTAACAAAACGCAAAAAGTTTTATACGAATTAAAATTAATGCAAGATGAAAGGAAGCTTTCAAAGAAAATACCAATTTACTCTATATCTCCGGGCGCAAATACCATAACGTCTCTGTATCAAAAAGAAATTTTAACAAAAAATTACGGCGATTGGTTTTTAAGCGACGTATATAAAAACGGCTCTATACTTCCTGCAGAAGTGAAACTGCAAATGATAAGAAATTATGATAAGCAGATGATTTTACTTTCCGCAAGTGGGGATATGGATAAAGGTAAATCAGAGCAGCTGATACCTCAGATGCTGACAAGAAAAGATGTTTTTGTGATGATAGTAAATTATGTAAACCCCGAAAGTAATGCCGGACTTATTCTTAAGGGCGAAAGGACGCATTCCGGAATAAAAAGTATTGCAAAAATAAAAAAATATAGCGTGTTTTCAGACCATGCAGATTTTGATATGTTGCAAAAATGGCTTTCAAAACAAAATAAAAATGTTGCAATATATATAATACATTCAAGCGCAGGACATAGTCAAGATATGTTAAATCTATTACAAAAAGAAGGCTGGCAGAATGTAAATAAAGCTGAAATTGAAAAGACGGTAGTTTGATATGTTAAAAAAAGCCTGATAAAAAATGGGATTATGTTATCGTAGTTGCGGACTTTACGAAAATGCAATGGTTTTTTATAACAAAACTTTGCTATCAGGAAAATTCAGCGCCTCCGATTTTTATAATTTAATTTGAATGTCCGAGACTTTTACTAGCCATGTTTAGACTTCTTCCACCGTCTTTTATCCTTGTAGTGTAGGTATGTGTCTGACACTGTGTAAAGACAGCTCTTTTGCTGGAAATCCAAGCCTCTTAAACAGTGTACTAGTGTATGCGCTTAATCCTGCAAGGGACAACCGACTATATCCAAATTTAATAAACAAGAAGAAGTTCAATTTGCCTTCTCCATATTGCCACATCTTATGCAAAATATCTCTGTATTCATGGTGTATCGGAACATCTCTCTCAGAGCCTTTTGTTTTCGGCTCCAAGCCAAGTTTTGGCTTGCTTCTTACCTTCAGATAATCTTTTTTTTCAATTTTAGGATTCTTAGACCACACAAAATCTGACCGTTCAAGGTAGCATATTTCTGCAGCTCTTAACCCCGTGCCATATTGACAAGATTCTTGAGCATCGCAATTTCTCTGTTGATACTTGCTTTTTTGAGTTTTCTTCCTGTTTTGCGATTGCCATTGTTTTTACAATGTAGGCTATAGGATTACCGTTTTAGATGAGAACGGGAACAAAGTAAGAAAACAGGTATCAGAGTCTATAAGTCCTGACAAGCAAGCTGCAGAGGAATTTGCGGCTAAGAAAACACTTAACGAATACACTGATAATAAAAAGAAACTTCTTAAAAGAGACATATCAATACAACAATTTTATGAGGAGTACAAGAAAAATTACTCCACAAAGAAGAAGCGACCAAACACTTTGGGGATAGGAGACTAAAATGGATACCACTTTGGGACACAGTCCCGTGGGACAAAGTCCCGTGGGACAAAGTCCCTTAGAACACAGTTCTAGACAAAGTTCCGTGGGACACAGTCCCTCGGAACAAAGTTTCTTAGAACAAAGTTCTCACGATTCAACGGTTGAGCTTATAGACGAGATAGTAAAGAAGCGGCAAGTGGTGGCGTTAGAGCGCAAGATAGAGAGGTTGCCTGTAAGCAACTTTAGAGCGTTTGACATACACGTAGATTTTGGATTGGGAGAAGCGCAGTATGCACGATGTAGCGTTGCAGGCGATATTTGATGCGGGAAACAGGGAAGAAGAGAACGTAAAGAACAGGCTCGGGTACGAGTTTGGCGATATTGATATAGAAGCTAAAATCGAATATACGAAACTAAGTATTGCAACAAAAAAGGCTGAAATAGATGATATAAAAAACAAATTAGAGACTGACCCGCTGTTAAAAAAGTATGCTGTTTGCGTGCAAAGAAAAATAGACACTCTCAAAAGAGGAGTTGAAGAATGCCAAAAGGACTAAGTCTTTCAAGAACGAGATTATAAAAGTCTTTGACAAATAGTCTGACGAATATCCGATGAACTTAATTGCAGAAAAACAGAGGACAAAGTCCTCAAGACTAAATCCTCAGGACAAAGTCCTCAGGACAAAGTCCTCAGGACAAAGTCCGCAGTACAAAGTCCGAAGGAGTCTTAGTCCTCATGGCA
>NZ_JAIXMZ010000002.1:0-732 GCF_020328025.1 Candidatus Endomicrobiellum pyrsonymphae
CTCTTTTCTTCTTCTTTTCCCAGCCTCCGCTTCTTCTGTTGTTGTTGACGTCGTCGTGTGCTTCGCTACTGCTTTCATCGCTACTGCTTTTGCTACCTTCGCTACCTTCATCGTCATCATACGATGAAGGTAGCGAAGGTAGCAAAAGCAGTAGCGATGAAAGCAGTAGCGAAGCACACGACGACGTCAACAACAACAGAAGAAGCGGAGGCTGGGAAAAGAAGAAGAAAAGAGTAAAATCCAGCTCATCGTCATCATCGTCAACATCATCATCGTCATCATATAGCGACCCATCAACATTCCCCTCATATGGAACATCATCATATAGCGCCCCATCATCAACATTTACATCAGCATCATCACCATCAGATAGCACATCATCATCATCGTCATCGCCAACATCATCACCAGCGTCGCCTTTCAGCTCATCTTCTAGTTCGTCCTCCAGCTCATCTTCAAGCTGGTCATTATCGTCATCATTTAGCGCATCACCATCATCTTCATCATCGTCATCATACGATGAAGGTAGCGAAAGCAAAGGTGGCAAAGGCAGGAAAGAGAAAGAGAAAGAGCGTGGCAAAGGCGACGGAGGCGGCGATGCAGGAGGTGGCGGGGAAAAGAAGAAGAACAGAGTAAAATCCGACTCATTAGAATCTGACTCAGAATCAGTCTCAGAATCAGAATCAGAATTATCTATACAAAATCGACACAACACATACTCCACAGAGTCGA
>NZ_JAIXMZ010000002.1:742-43117 GCF_020328025.1 Candidatus Endomicrobiellum pyrsonymphae
CGGCGGAGAAGGAGGAGATGAGGGCGGCGAAGAAGGCGTTGAAGAAGAAGAGAACGAAAGCGAAGAAGAATTTGATGTCGGGTATGGAGAATGTGGAGACGAGCTTTAGGAATACGGCGAGGACGAAGGTGCCGGAGGTGGCGGAAGCAGCGGCGGCTGAGGCGGAGCTTAGTGAGATGAACATATGGTCTCAGCGTCCTAAGGTGTGGCAGGCGGTGGAGGTGGCGATGGAGCGTCTGATGTCGCCACCGCCACCAGCCTCGCCACCTCCGGCAACGCTTACAAGCGAGATGTTTGGTGACTATCTTGCTAACCAGAGTTATGATGTGGAGCGTGCGAAGAGTGATATAGCTAATACGATAGATCAGATGGGGAATAAGGTGGAGGAGGAGGAGATGCAGGCGTTACTGGGGAAGGATTATATGTGGAACGTCAACAAGTCGGTGAAGCAGGAGGCGATGGAGATAGCAATGGATCTGATAATGAAGCGGGAGAAGCAGAAGCAGAAGATGATGATGAAGAAGGAGGTGGAGGCGCTGAGGTGGGAGAAGGAGGAAGAGGCGATCAAGGCGATGAGAGAGGTGGCGGTGAATGCAATGTCGATAACAACAACTAGCTTTGCTCCTCCCCCTTCCTCCCCTTCCTCCCCTTTCTCATCTAGTTCGTCCTCCAGCTCCTCTTCAAGCTCGTCATCATCGTCATCATTTAGCGCATCACTATTTAGCGCACCAGCAGCATCAGTAGCATCATCATTATCATCATCTTCTACTAGTTCTTCATCATCGTCGTCATCGTCATCGTCATCAGATAGCACATCACCACCACCATCACCACTATCATCAACATCATCATCTTCTACTAGTTCTTCATCATTATCGTCATCATCAGTGGTGGCCGGCAACAACAACTGACACCACTGTCACATGCGGTGTTGAGAAAAAGAAAGAGGATGTCGCAGGTGGCGGTGCAGACGGAGGTGGCGAGAAAGAGAAAGAGAAAGAAGATAATCCCAAACGACCAAGCACACCCGTCGTGGTACTAACGGATTATGAGGATTGGATGGTGGGTGTGGCGGTGGCGGATGGGGAGATGTGGATACAAAACGTGGCGGAGAAGAGGCTACGTGAGAGTGAGCATGTTCCGGATATAACGTGGGCGGTGGCGGATGCTGGGAGGGAGGCGTTGATGGTGGCGAGAACGAAAACGAAAACGAAGGAGAAGTTGATAACGGAGGTGATAAATGTGGAGAAGAGGTTAACGAAGACGTGGGTGGATGAAGTGAGGCAGGTGGTGGATGATGTGATGGAGAAGAATAAGAATACTGGTAAGCACTTTGGTATTGAGTGGGAGGCGGAGAGGGCGGTGAATGATGCGATGTCGGCGAAGGAGAACTCCTCGACACAATTCAAAGAAAACAACTACGATGATGTTGGTGAATCGTATATGTACCTTGTGCTTGCGAATACAAGTATGAATGATGTGCTAGATTGGGATATGAAAGATCGGATAAAAGAAAATATGAAGGTGTAGCTACTGGTGGAGAATTGAAAGGAACAGTTGAGTAAGGCGAATATGTCGAACTTGTCGATAGCACAAGCGGATAAGACGCTATTGCTGTTGGCGACGCCGAAGGTGTGGATGGATGGTAAGATGCAGGTAGCGCAGGCGGAGATGAGGAAGAGGCTGATGGAGGTGATGATGGGTGTGTTGGAGGTGTCGATGGATGCGATGAGAACTGAGATGAAGGAAAAATAATCTGTCTGTTTTATGTAGCAATATGGCAAAAATGGCAGGATGCTTGAGGAAGGAATAAGACGGTGGCGAAGGAGATATAGTTTTATACTATGAGGATGAAGAGTTCAAAATATTTTATGCAGGAAGCCTATTGATTCTCAAGATAGGCTACATCGCTAGCAAAAATAGTCGAATAGTTGTTTAAAGTTTAAATTATTTTTTTTGATTTTGGCGCACTTGTCGTAAAGCTTTTGTTTTGATTTAATCAGATTCTATAAAGTATTTCATTTCTGTATGCCAGCTTGGAGTATCAACGGCAATATTTTTTCGTCAACCTGTTTCCTTTCGTATTGTTTTATTATATCTTCAAGACCGGATATTGAAGATTTTACAGGCGACACTATATCTTTTGTAAGAATCTCAGGAAGATCATGAAACAAAGCAGAATAAAAATTATTCACCATTTACGAAATTATTAAAACTTCCTACAAAAACACAAGATTATATAGTGTCTGATTTTGAAGTCGAATGAAAAAGATTAGCGCAATAGTAGGTCATGCAAGTATTGCGATGACAGAACGAATGTATTACCACTATACAGATGAAGAGAAATTAGTCACAATTTCAAATCTAAGTTTTGGCAAGGATATAGAAAATACGTTAAAATGATTTGCGATTGTTTTGCTGATGTAAATAATTTTCGATTTGTTCTAATGTTTTTCCTTTGGTTTCATAAAGAATTTTTTGTGAAGCAAATGCCATAAAGACACATATTACGCCAAATCCAATAAAGCATACTGGGGCGCCAATTGAATCAAGAAGCATTGGGAATGATTGTCCAACAATAATATTGCCTAACCAGTTGACTAATCCTGCAATACCAACTCCAACGCCACGAATATGTAAAGGGAACATTTCACCAACTACAATCCAAACAGTCATCGCCCACGAATACGCATAGAATGATACAAATCCGCAAGTAAATATAATTGAAAGCGTACCAGCAATTGATGTTGTCATGGTTTGGCTACTCAAATGAAATGAATATGCCATTGCAAACAAACAAACTGCCATGCCAATACCACCAGTTAGAAAAAGTGATTTGCGATTAAAACGGTCAATCAAAGGTAAAGCAATAGCGGTTGCCAACAAAAATGCGCCACCAACAATAACATTACCCAAAATTGCATCTTTTTCAGGAATATGCAACGCTGACATGAATAGTTTTGGCGCGAAGTAAAAAATAGAGTTCGCGCCTGTTAATTGTTGGAACAGTGTTAAGAAACAACCGGCAACGATTGCTGGAAGCGCAAAACCGGTGAAACATTGCGCAATTGTTCCTCGAGGTACCTGATTGGTTTTTTGAATCTCTTCAATTTCTGCATTAACTTCTTGTTCCGTGTCGCGCATAATGCTTAGATTTTCTTTTGCTTGTTCTTTGCGACCAATGCGAACTAAGAAACGAGGAGACTCTGGCATAATTAAGCTACCTACTAAAAGTAAACTTGCTGGAATAATTGCGCCAGCCAACATCAAACGCCAACCGTACTCAGCATCAGCCAGTACAAAATTTGTTAAATAAGCAATGAACATACCGGACACAATCATCAACTGATTTAATCCTGATAATTTACCACGCGCATGAGCAGGGGACAACTCCGATAAATACATTGGAACAAGCGCTGATGCGCCGCCAACTGCTAATCCAAGGAATGCGCGAAATACTAAAAGAACACAAATATTACATGCCAAACCACAACCGATTGCTCCTATTGCAAATATAATTGATGCAGCCATTAACATTTTTTTTCGACCGAGTTTGTCGGAAAGTCCTCCCATAAAGAAAGCGCCTAACATTGCTCCAAGCGAGAAAAACGTTACCATGAATCCTTCTTGGATGGCGCTCATATTTAATTCAACCGAATAAAATGGCTGCGCTCCGGCAATAATGCCAAGATCATAACCAAAAAGAAAACCGCCGAAAGCTCCCACAACATACACCAACCAAACAGGAATTTTTTTTGTTTTCATGTCGTTGCCCCTTTAACTTCTTTAGAATCCTTTGTCAAATTTATAATATGCCTGATTAAATTTTAACGTTTGGCAAAAATCTCGCGAAGTTGTATTCTTGTCAATAATCGCAAACTCTAGTTGAGCAATACGCGCAAAATTTTCCCAAATTTCATAATCAGTTGCAGTTGTCATAGCCGAATGATGTCCAGCTCCTGCTAGAATCCAGCACTCAGTCGAAACTTCCAATGAGGGTTCCGGTTGCCAAAGAGCTCTTGCGACTGGAAGTTTTGGCAAATCGTGTTCCGGGCGGATTACATTTACAATATTTGCTACCATGCGAAATCTATCACGCAAATGTAACAATGTAACGACTAGCGCTCCTTCTTTAGCATCAGCGTTGAACACTAAACGTACTGGATCGGACTTTTTGCCTATGCCCAACTGGTGTATTTCCATGTTTGGCTTCGCGCTTGTTAACGTTGGACAAATCTCAAGCATATGGGCGCCAAGAACTGCTTCTTTCCCATGTACTAAATTGTATGTGTAATCTTCCATCAACGATGCGCCGCCAGGAATACCATATCCCATTACCTTAGCCAAACGCACTAGCGCAGCTGTTTTCCAATCGCCTTCCGCGCCAAAACCATAACCATCAGCCATAAGCCGCTGAATTGCTACCCCCGGGAGTTGTTTTAAGTCGCCCAAGTCTTCAAATGTATCCGTTACTGCTTCCGCGCCTATTTCTTCGAGGAAGGAGCGCAACCCAACTTCAATGCGCGCAGCATCAATTAATGATTGATGTTTTTTACCGCCGGGACAAAGCTCTGGAACGACATTGTAATTATTAAAATATTCGTCAACTACGGCTTGAACTTGTTTGTCGCTGGCAGTTTTAACTCTAGCTGTTAATTCATTAACGCTCCAAGTGTTAACTCTTACGCCAAATTTGTTTTCAGCCTCAATTTTATCGCCTTCAGTCACTGCCACATCGCGCATATTATCCCCAATTCGGCAAACTTTCAAATGATTCAACGCGTCCCAACCGGTAGCAGCGCGAGCCCATTTCCCAATACGAGCAGTGAATTGCAAATTTGAATAATGACCAACCACGACTTTACGAGCAATATTCAAACGAGTCATGATATAGCCAAATTCACGATCGCCATGCGCAGATTGATTCAGATTCATAAAATCCATATCGATACTATCCCAAGGGATTTCAACATTGGACTGTGTGCTTAATTGCAAAAGAGGTTTTGTATTTACAGTTAGACCGCGAATCCACATTTTAGCAGGAGAAAATGTATGCATCCATAGAATAATGCCAATACAATTCTCATTTCTATTTGCGTCATGGAACGCTTGCAAAATTGCTTCTTGCGACTTTAAAGTCGGCTTCAAAATAATCTTAACCGGAATGTCTGCCGATGCATCTAACGCGTCGCAAATTTTTTTAGATTGTTCAACAACTTTTTGCAACGTTTCTGTTCCATATAAATCTTGACTTCCAACAAAGAACCAAAGTTCTTTATTTTCAAAAGGATTTTTCATATGACACTCTCCTTGCTTCACAAATTTTGCGAAGCACAAATCAAATGCGCAATACAGTTACGGAAGTTTGGAAACTATTGCCCATAAACATTTTGATAGCGATCATGTAACTTAGTAATTATTTCTTTCGGAATGGGAACTAAGCTACCAATCTGTTTAGCAATAAATGTTGTCTTAGCAACTTCTTCTAACATTACAGCCGTTTTAACTGCCGATTTAGCATCTTTGCCAATTGTAAAAGGTCCATGGTTTTGCATCAAGACTGCAACTGACTTTGACCCCTTCAAGGTATCAACAATACCACGACCAATTGAATCGTCGCCAACGATTGCAAAAGGTCCAAGCGGTATTTGTCCGCCAAACTCATCAGCCATCATTGTTAAATGACATGGTATTTCTTCACCTGCGGCTGCCCAAGCGGTAGCATAAGTTGAGTGCGTATGAACAACGCCATAGACATAGTCAGACATGTTCCGATAAACATAAGCATGAGCTGCAGTGTCGGAAGATGGATTATGCGTTCCATCCACTAAATTGCCATTCAAATCACAAACCACCATTGACTCAGGCGTTAATTCATCATAAGCTATACCTGATGGTTTTATAACGAATAAATCGGCAGATTTCAAGCGTTGCGAAATGTTTCCGGCGCTCCAAACGACTAATCCCTCCTTTGTAAGTTTAGCGTGTAAATCACTAACTATTTTGCGAACTGATGTTACTTCGTCTTGAACTTTTTGAGCGCACTGTTTTAGAGTCATGTGAATACCTCACGTTTGTTTTTTTTAAGCGCTTTATGCTGTCTAGGCATAAATAAAATTTTCCACAGCCGACTTTTCTACGACCAGCCCATTAGTATAGCGGTTCATAAATTCTGCAAAACCTCGCGCATCATTAGCATTTGGAAACATGCGAACACCTTTAATGTCAACGAATACATTCTGTTCAAGGTAGCATTCAAGAGTTTTATTAGCGCCATCTTCTTTCGTCTGAGTGTACGCCATATATGCCGCAAGAAGCGCAATACCCCACGCTCCACCCTCCCCAGCCGATTCCATAACTGTAACCGGCGCATTAAGCGCTGCAGCCATAAAACGTTGCCCAACCCCCTTTACCTTGAACAATCCTCCATGCCCAAGAAGTTCCTTTATACACACTTTCTCTTTTTCCGTCAGAATGTCCATACCTAGCTTCAATGTCGCTAATGTCCCAAAAAGCAACATTCTCATAAAGTTAGCCAGCGTAAAGCGACTAACTGCATTACGCACAAAAAGCGGACATCCTTTTTTGAGACCAGTTATTGGCTCACCGCTGTAGTAATTGTACGATAAAAGTCCGCCGCAATCAATATCACCTCCCAGCGCTTTATTATATAAAGCGATGTACAATTCATTCTTTTCAATTTTTGTACCTATAAGTTCTATTATTTCGTTAAAAAATCTTATCCATGCATCGACGTCGCCCATACAGTTATTGCAATGAACCATCGCAACTGGCTTTCCTGTTGGCGTTGCAACCATGTCAATTTCCGTATATGCTTTTGACAACTTTTTTTCTAGCACAACCATTGCAAAAATAGATGTCCCAGCTGACACATTGCCAGTACACCTTTTTACACTGTTGGTAGCTGTCATTCCAGTACCGGCATCGCCTTCAGGTGGACAAAACGGAATACCCACCTGCAAAGACGTAGTCGTTCCCAATAGTTTTACACCTTCAAAAGTTAATGTTCCAGCTTTTTCTCCCGCTACTTGGACCCTAGGCAGTATATTTTCTAGTTTCCATCTGTAACCCATGGATAAAATTATTTCATTAAGCTCATTCAACATCCATGGATTGTAGTTGTTCAACGTCTCATCAACCGGAAACATTCCAGCTGCGTCGCCTATACCGAGCGTCTTTTCCCCTGTCAAACGCCAATGAACATAGCCTGCAAGAGTAGTCATAAAACCTATATCCTTAACATGTGTCTCTTTGTTCAACATGGAATGATAAAGATGCGCAATGCTCCACCGTTGTGGAATATTGAATTTTAACCTCTTAGTAAGAAGACCAGCCGCTTCTTCTGTCATCGTATTGCGCCATGTGCGAAACGGCGCAAGTTGCTTCCCTTTATCGTCAAATACAAGATATCCGTGCATCATCGCAGAAATTCCAATAGCGCCTATCTTGTTGACAGTCGTTCCATACAACCTATATACTTCCTCTTGTAGTTTACTATAACAATCTTGTAATCCAATCCACACATCGCTAAGATTATATGTCCACACATCATCTATTATGCAATTTTCCCAATCGTGACTTCCAGATGCTATTATATTATGATGGCTGTCAATCAACACCGATTTGATGCGAGTGGAACCAAACTCTATCCCCAAGTACGTCTTCCCTTTATTTATATCTGCTTCTAATGTATCTTTCATCTTTTATTCCTCCTGCCTTATCGATTTATTTCCCCGTTTCTTTCTCTTTATAAGTGAATTCCTCATGCTATCCAAATTACGATTGAAGAAGTAATCCCTATAAACTACCAACTGCCATCAACCGATATGCCCTCATTTATACTTTCATCAGCTTCAAGTTGTTCTTCTTCATCCTCAGTTTCTTCTTTTATATCAGACTTTGATTCGTCCGAATGAGTGTTTTCATCTTGAGCCATTTGTTCCGGTGTGGTATCGTCGAATTGTGTTTACTGCGAGTTTTTATGCGCCGACAAATTAGAAATCTTTTTCGGAGTTGTCTTAAGCATAGCGCTTGTCAAAAGCATTGACACAACAACTAAAAGCGCTGCAGTAATCCATAATTTATATTCATCTTTTATATTCCCCTCCTGAGACATTACACTCAGCCACTATTGTATAAAATTTCGATAATTTTATATAATGTTCCATGTAGATCTTGTCAACGCAAAACCAAAAAGATACTGTTTATACCTAAAAATCCAATATGACTTTGTTAGCCGTCATGCATAAATTATTAGCCATTGTTGACAATGTGTTGCAAACAGTTTTACCTTGATAAAGCTTATATGCACGCTTGATTATATTCTTTTTCAAGAACTTCTTACACCACTTTTTCAGTGGACAACAATATCAATAGAACAAGAGTCTTGTTGTTTAGGATAGGAGTGTGATTAGAGTAGCATATTTTGCTCTTTTTTGGCGTCATTTTACATGATATGATGCACAAAATAGATTTTCTAGCATAAAAATTGATAGAATAAGATCGCTATGGCAAAACTAGAAATAAAAAAATACGGCGAACCCGTTTTACGAAAAAAAGTGATCGCTGTTTCTGAAATCACTGAAGACATAGAAAAACTCGCTGTTGATATGCTAGAAACTATGTATGCCGCTCCGGGCGTTGGTCTTGCAGCTCCGCAAGTAGGCATTTCGTTAAGACTTTGCGTTATTGATGTATCTCAGGATCGAAAATCTCCTCTCATAATGATAAATCCTAAAGTCATTGCAGGAGATAATGAAGTATTTGCAAAAGAAGGATGTTTGTCTTTCCCAGATTGTTATGAATCTGTAAAACGGTTTGGCAATGTTGTTGCAGAGTACGTCGATTTAAAAGGCAAAAAAATAAAAATTAAATCTGAAGAATGGTTTCTTTCTAGGGCAATTCAACATGAAATAGACCATTTAGACGCAAAACTTTTTATAGATTATTTGTCGGAATGGAAAAGAAAGACTATCGAAAAAAAAATAAAGAGAAGAAAAAAAGCAGGTCGGTGGTGAAAATCTTATTTTTTGGCACAGCTTCAATTTCTAAAACTTATCTTGAAGAATTGTATAAAAATAATCATGAAATTTTTATAATAACAGTGACAGACAAGCCTGCTTTAAGAGGGCAAAAGCTTGCTCCGCCTGCGGTAAAGGTTTACGCATTGGAAAACAACATTAAATTTATACAGCCTGAAAAATTTACTTCTGATGTTATTGAAATTATAAAAACTTTTAATGCTGATGCCGGGGTTGTCGTAGCTTACGGTAAACTTATACCAAAAACTGTTTTTAATCTTCCAAAGCATAGAACTTTTAATATACATTTTTCACTCCTTCCAAAATACAGAGGCGCAGCTCCTGCACAGTATGCTTTATGTAATGGAGAAACTGAAACAGGCGTAACGGCTTTTTATATCGAAGAAGGTCTTGATACGGGGAATATAATAGTTCAAAAAAAACTCGATATAGCTGTAAAAGATAATGCTGAGACCTTGTTTAACAAACTTGTACCTTTAGGCATAAATGTTATGAATAAAACGCTTGATTTGTTTAGAGCTGATAGTGTTAATGCAGTTGCGCAAGCGGGCGAGCCTAGTTTTGCTCCAATTTTTAGAAAAGAAGCAGGCTTGGTTAATTGGCATAAAAGCGCAAATGAAATTTATAATCAATTTAGAGGATTATATCTTTGGCCCGGAATATATTCAATAGTTTCCAAAGGTAAACTTGCAGGTAAAAGAATTAAATTTATAGATATAGAACTTTTTGAAAAGACTTCAGAAAACAAAGATTTTGGCGTTTTGTGTTCTATAGAAAAAAACAAGGGCTTTACAGTGTCATGTTCCATTGGTAAAATATTAGTCACAAAGGTACAGCCTGAAAATAAACCTGTTATGTCCGCGTGGGCATTTATTCAAGGCGGGCAGCTTTCAATAAACGATAAGTTTTAATAATCCAACAATTATGGAGGAATTTTCCATGGCAATTGAAATTAATGAAGGTAATTTTGAAAAAGAGGTTTTGTCGTCTGACAAACCGGCGCTAGTTGATTTTTGGGCTCCGTGGTGCGGACCGTGTAAAATGCTTTCTCCTATTGTTGATGAGCTTGTATCTGAATATGAGGGAAAGGCAAAAATATGTAAAGTTAATACAGATGCAAATATGGCTTTATCAGCAAAGTTTCAAATAACTTCTATTCCATGTTTGATTTTGTTTAAAAATGGAGAAATTGTTCAAAAAATAACAGGCTTTAGATCTAAAAACGATATAAAAAAGATTATAGACAGCGCTCTTTAAAAGTTATTATCTCATTAGGAGTGGTTCTTCATTTTGTTCGAGGTGACAACAACGGCATGGATTCTTCAGGTCTTTGGCTTTCAGACAGTCATGGTTGTCATACTTAAGCGTAGCAAAGCATCCATGTTGGTTGCACGTTTGTCTGTTGTTATCTGAAACGAAGTTAAGATATCTCATATCTTCGATATTTGCAAATTAAGGATCTATTATGACGTATGATGCTATTATTATTGGTGGCGGACCATCGGGGTTGTCTGCGGCTATTTATGCTTCAAGGGCAAGATTAAAAACATTGCTCGTAGAAAAAAACGGTTGTGGCGGTCAAATGACAGTGACTGATTTACTTGAAAATTACCCCGGTTTTAACGACGGAATAAACGGCTTTGACCTTGCCGTAAAACTGGAAACGCAAGCGAGAGATTTTGGAACAGAAATAATGTATGATGAAGTTACAAGTATTGAAAATGGAGCGGTTAAAAAAGTAATTACTGTAAATGGAGCTTGTGAAACCAAGACCATTATTGTTGCGGCAGGAACCAGCGTAAAAAAAATGAATATTCCCGGCGAAGAAAAATTTATAGGCAGAGGCGTATCTTTTTGCGCCATATGTGATGCTCCTTTTTATAAAGGTAAAGATGTAGCGGTTATTGGCGGTGGCGATTCTGCTATTCAAGAAGCAATATATTTGTCAAATTTTGCAAAAAATGTAATTGTCGTGCATAGAAGAGACACATTAAGAGCCACAAAAATTTTGCAGGAGAAAATGGCTTCACGCGCCAACATTTCTGTGATATATGACTCTATTCCAAAAGAAATTTTTGGTAACGATTCTATTGAAAAAATAGGAATAACAAATACAAAAACAAATGAAGATAAAGATTTGCAAGTTGACGGCATTTTCGTTTTTATAGGACTAATTCCAAATACATTATTTCTTTCAAATCTTACACTTGATAAAAATGGCTATGTTATAACAGATGAAAATATGAACACATCTATCCCGGGTATTTTTGCCTGCGGTGATATAAGAAAAAAACAATTAAGACAGGTTGTAACAGCCGCATCGGACGGCGCTCAGGCAGCCGTAAGCGCCCAACATTACATAGAAAACTAAACTAACAACTGACAATATTGAGTTATTGTAGTTTGTCATTCTCAAACGGTTTAATCGGGAATCCACGTTTAGATAAATTAGAGAGTTGAATGCAATTAAATAGCCAATACTTAATAATTAAAGAAGCGAGTTTGTGGGCTGCGGGTTATGTGGGAATTGTTTGTAGATTTTCCCATTCTGATTTTTCTGGGAGTTTCATATATCGAGAATATACCCAAGCATAGCCATTTTCAATCATTTCTCTGTTAGTGTCTAAATCGTCAAGGAAAACTCCGCCAACAGAGCGTTTATATCTATCAATGTCTATAACATCAACGGTTATGTATTTGCCATTTATTTGGCTTGATAAGAACTCTTTTGACCTTGAACCAAATTCTTGCTTGGTTTTTCAGGCGCGTCTATGCCATAAAGCCTTATTTTAACCAATTTGTTATCCGAATTTAGGATAGTTAAAGTATCGCCATCGGCAATTTTGGTTACTTTGTCGGCAATAACTCCTTTAACAGGTTCAGCATAGTCTTTTACAACAGTTTCTTTGGCAAAAAAGCCTGAAACTACTATTGGGCAAGTAATTTAATGATTTTCTTTATAGAGGCTTTCTTTTTAGCCATAAATTAAGTTTCTTATTACCGGTCATTAGTATTACATATAAAAAAGTTTTTAATTTTGAAAATTTAATTTTTAGCTAATATATATAATTGTTCCGATATATGTTTTTTAGTCTTACTTTCACCATTATTATTACTCTTAAATCTTAAATATTCAAACTCAACTAATTCAACATTACCATATCTACTCAAAACTTCTATTATTTTTTTTGATGGCATAATACCTTCTGAATTATAACTTAAAACAAGATGCTTGTATTTTGCATTTTTAGCGATATTATTTAATGATTGCAATGCCATGTCTTTATTACAAAATGAAGATTTTTGATCGTGATAATCTCTCATGCCGGTAATGCCTTTAACAATGGGGTTATCATATTTTGCTATGGTTTCTAGTATATGATAATTTGGAGCGTATTGTCTTTCATTATACGGTGGGTCTAAATACAAAATATCAGTTTTTATATCGTTAATTAAGGTCATACTATCAACATTAAAAACTTCATTATTTTCTTTATTAAAAACTAACTCTATCGGTCTCAGTGTGAATTTCTTTAATGCTCTTTCATCCCATTTCTTTTGGAAGGCGGCATAAACCCCCGAGATGTTAGAATAAAAAGAAATACTTTCTATTAAAGAAGTAAGTAAAATAAAATACTCATCTTTTGTTAATAATTTATTGCTTTTCCATTCTTCAATTTGTGTTCTTATAGAGTCTATTTTTTGAGCATTCTCATCTGAAAAATACATTCTTGGTTTTTCTAAAGCAGATGTTCCGCCCATTGAGTAATTGTTATAAATAAACCCCTTAATCGGTTCTATGTTATTGAGAAAATCTAAAACTAAATCTAATGGAGAAGTAATTAGATTAATCTGTTGTGTGTCTATTAAAGGTAAGATTTTTTTGAATTTGGGCAAAGAATTATTTTTTATATAAGCATACTGCATACAATACGAAAAATAGAGTAAATCCGAAGAACAAACTTTATATCCTTTCTTCTTAAAAAAACGGGCGACATTTGAAGTGCCTGAAAAGAAATCAAAAAAAGAATTCCCTTTGATATTTCTTTTATCTAATGTGTAGTGGATATTATTAAGTAAGTTTTCTTTGTTACCTATAAATCTCATTATTATATTCTCTTTGATGTGGTAGTAATGGAAGCTGCCCATATAGGCTTGTATTTGTAGGAATATAGTTTGTTATAAGCACTTCAACTGTAGATAATTTATCCCTGTCTTTTGTATGATAATTTGAGTTTGCGTAATCCATTTTTATATTATTGACTACATAGTCAGAATTATCAGACATCCATTTTTCTAATATTGTGTTTGTTTTGCCTTTATGCCTCAAAACATTAGATAATGCAAAAGAAACACCTTTATCGTTAAGGATGTCTAATTTATCTAATAAAGCCAACTCTTCTTCTTCACTCCAGCCTGTAAAGCCTCGTTTTCCGTCGTTATAAGTTCCTGTGGTTATAAGATATGGCGGGTCGCAATATACAAAATCATTATCGCTTAGTAATGATAAATCAAAACTTTCAAAATTGGTCGAATAAAACTCAATGTCTATCTTTTGCAATTTATTGATAAAAGATTTTAGATTACTTTCTATGGAAGAATTATAACAACTTCTATCTTTACCAAAGGGATTGTTAAATTCGTGGCTATTATTAAATCTTATCTGATGATTAAAAGAATAAGCAATTAGAACAAATAAATCTAACGGATTTTTTGCCTTGTTGTATTCTTTCCTTAAACTGATGTACCCGTCTTGATTGGTAAGAGATAGAGCATACTTATCAATTCTATTATATATATACTCTAAAACCTTTTTTTGAGAGGTTATTTTTAATTTTCTATATAAATCTATTACATAGGTTAAATTGTCATTTAACACTATCTTCTTAGCCTTAACATTTAACCCTACATTTGCTCCGCCTGCAAACAAATCAACAAAACAATTTATATCTTTTGGAAACAAAGGTATTATTTGGGGAAGTATTTTATACTTCCCACCGACATAGTTCAATGGTGATTTTATAAAAGTTTCATTCATTGTTTATTTCCAAAAGTCCAATAAATTTTTAATTGCTTCTTTAAATAATTCAGGGGCTTTAATGCCTAAAATCAAACTGCCTTCTTCGTTTAGTAAAAATCCTACTTCAATTTCTATGATTTTGTTTTCTTTACTGCCGTACAAAACAACAGTTCTTGTCACTTTGAATTTGGGATAATATTTTTTAACATAGTTCTTTTCAATAAAATCATAATTTTCAAGCTCTTTTATTCCCTCTTGGCGAAATTTATATTTTTTACCTTCAATATTTATCACTCCACTTCTGCCAAAATCAATCAGAATTAAATCAGGTATATGTATAATTTCATCTTTATTACCTGCTTTGTATTTTGCTCTCTCAGAATACTTTGCAAGAGGTATATGATCGCCTTTTGCCGTTATAAAATACCCTTTTTCACTTCCGGCGTGGTTCTCAAAAATAGAATAACCTTTTGTAAAACTTTCAACTACTATATGAACAAAAATAGTTCCTAATTTCTCGCCATCTTTATCGTAGTGCCAATAATCACTATACAGTTCTGCTTTTGGCAACACTAATCCTTTAAGCTGAATCTTTAATTTATTAGCAATAAGTATAAATTTATTATTGCCCTTCATATGTTGGGGTTTTAAGCCGTGTTTTGTAATAATTAAATCTTTATTCCAGCCTAATTTCCTTAAAACGGCGCTAATAATACTTAAAGCTCCAATGTTAGGGTCGTGTGATAAACTATCTGCTTTTATAAGCCTGCCTGATATTTCTATTTTGTCGTCTTTTTGTTTAATGGAAATAGGAACATTGCCTTTTGGAGCAGAACGCATTTTTTTCTTAAAATCTATCAATTCTTTTATTGAATAAAACGGGATAAAGATATCTAAATCTAACTCTTTACCTAAAATCTCAACGCCAAGTGTTACAAGAAGTTTTGTTCCGAATATATTAGTTTGTGTTGGCTTTTTTTTCTGCTGAACTTGCAAATTATAAAGCATTATCATTTTAACATCAGGATAATAATAATGTAAAAATACAAATTTAGAACATCTCTGATAAACTCCTGTATTTCTACTCTCGCTATCGTCAGTCTTTGTTTCTTCAATAGCATAAATTGGAGTATCTTTTATTGTCGGTTCTTTATCTTGAAAAAACACAAGAAAATCTACAAAACTTGAATGTCCGCTAACAGTTTTTATAAAAACCTTGCTGACTTTATTACATCTGAGTCCGATGAGTTCATAAGTAAATGAAAATTTGCCATTTTCTAATACAGGTAAAATTCGCAGATTATCAATAAATGCGCAAAACTGTTTATCTGTCGCAAATTTATTTAAAATTTGCTTTAAAACTTCTATTTTGGGGCGCTCTTCCGTCAGTATCCAAAGGTTCATAAAGTTCCTATTTAGTCTTAGTATATTGTTCTACTATTTCTTGTGGATTTTCATAATGTATATTTTTCGCTTGTGTTTGTATTTTCTCTTTTAGATATTCCATTTTATGTTTCCATTCAACTTCTAAAATATCACTCCATTTTCTTACATATATTTTAACTCTACCATTTTTAATGTTTTCTGTTAAGCCTTTCTGAGCTTCTCCGTGATTCTTTGCGTTCTCAATTGCATCATCTATAGTACCGTCATAACCATTTCCAACAAGATAAAATTCCCAATATGTATTTGTAGAATTACAAATAGATTCTTTCATTATTTCAGTAGAATACGACTTAATTTGGTCATATTCTTCTTTGCCAATAATTTTTGATGGTCGTTTAATTTCGATGATAATATTTCTTTGGCAAGTTTCTGTTTCAGATAGTGTTTTGATAAGAAATAAATCAACTTCCTTTCTTGAAGTTGTTGTTATTGTGGTGTCTTCTATTTGTAATACATCTTTTGCATATCTTAACAAAGTGTTCCTTAATGCACCCTCTGTGCTTGCAAACAATTTAAACTGCTCTCCAAAAATCCAAAAATTCTTATCTAAAACCTTTTGCAAGTGTTTAGGTTCTAATGTCTCATTTTCAAAATCCCAACCCAATCCATTATCTTCAATAGATATAGAATATATATCACCAATACCTGTTTCTGGCAGAATATAGTTTATTTTTATTTCTGTTGCTCCTGCGTCAAAAGAATTCCACAGATATTCAAATAAGCATTTAAGAGGCTCATATTTATACCCTGCTAACTCTGTTTGAAGAGAAGTGAAAGTAAGTTCTAATTCATTTTTTGACATAATGTTATTTCATACACTATTCTTTTTTTCTAAAATTAAGAGCCTTATCCACAAATGGTTTCATAGCACCGTGAAATGGAGTTTCATCAGAGCAAGCTCTTTCAAATACATTTGATGGATTTTCAGATAAGATAGAAATTATTAAGGCAGACAATGCTTGCGCCATACTTTCTTTATTGATGGTATCAATATCTTGCATTTGATTTTTATATCCTTCAAATGCCTTAGACATTGCTTCCTTGAAAGCATATTTTTCTTCTAGTCTTGCTGCGTGCCCTTGTGCTCTCGCACAAAACCAAGCTAACCAAATACCCGGAAATATAATTGGAAATCTGCTTATTAAATCTATCCATATATTCCCTGTCGAAGTTTGAGTTTTAATGGAGTATATTACTGAAACAATCAACATCATGATACTAACAACAAATCCAACAGTCCAATACAATTTACTCTTGCTTAAAGTTTTTACCTTTTCAGCAAATGAAGAAGCTAATCCAGCAGATGTTGCTCCGGGTAATAAATCAGAAACCCTCTTTTTCAATTCTTCACATTCAGATGTCGATTTTTCTAACTGTTTATGCACAGTTTTATTATCATCTAATAGTTCTTTTGCTTCTTCTTTAAATCCTTCCATTTCTTTACGACTTGATTTTATCGTGCTTATTGTTTCAGATATCGCAGATAATTCTTCTTCTATTTTTTCTTTTGTTTTATTTAATTTTTCAAGTTCAGATTTTGAGGAAGTGAAGATTTCTTTTATCTCTGATTTTTGGCTATTAATTTCTTTACCATACTCCAAAATAGACTTATATTGAGTTTCTTCATTACTTATTTTTTCTGATAAATCTTTTAATGTGGCAATATTTTCTGAATTTCTAAGTTGAATTTCTGCTGGAATTACTGATTTTCTATTTAAGAATGTCAGAGGAAATAAAGATATTAGAAGTTGGTTTAAATTTGTTGTAAATGAACCAAAAAAATTATATTGCTTTGTATAAAGTTTATTTAAATCTGCAAGAGTATTTTTCAAAGAGGTAATCATAACTTGTTTGGATAAAGCATAGGTTTTACCTATGGCGTTATCTTTAGAGTTTTTCAACCACTCTAATACAATCAAAACAACACTGCCAACATCATCAATTGTAATTTCTATAAGATATGACTTATATAAAGTTGGGTTTGCAGAGCATTGCTCGTAAACCTCTTTCCATTGTTCTTCAATAATCTTAATTCTTTCTTCCAGTTCACTCATACCAATTACCCCGTTTATTTAATGCTCTTTCAGTATATTCTCTATCTCTTTTGTCTTCTCAGTGTTTTTTTTAAATAGCTACTTGCTTCTGATGATAATTTATCTATCTCTTTCTGAACTTTAGCTGAAACGATTGGGATTTCTATATTGTAAATGTCAGAGAGTTTTAATTTAATCTTGGGTTTTTTGTCATCTGATTTTTTTATATTTTTATCACCCAATATTATAGTATTTTCTTTATGTCTTAAATAGGCCGCAATATAATTAACAGATACATTTAATTCAGGGTTTAATCTTATACAGGTTAGAAAGCCAGAAGAGATTGTTTTATGTGCATCTTCTTTTTGAAAGACAGCAATTTTAAAAATAGTTCCGCGAGAAGATATTAAAATATCGTTGTTTTGTAAAAGATACCTATTTTCCCTGTAATCGGACGTATTATGAAACAAACAATCCTTAAAAAATATTTCGTTGTTTTGAATATATGCCAATCGTATAACTCCATATCAGCCATCTTTACAATCTCGTGAAAGACTATCGTTGGTAAATACAGCTGACCGGCAAATATATCAGCGCATATATCCTTTAATTTTTGTGTTTTCATAATTGGCATTGTATAATTGGCTGTTTTATTAGCCACTGCTGTTCTCGCCATATATGCTACAGATAAGCCTTCTAAAATTTTGTTCGTTGCTGTTATACCTACGGTAATTCTGTGGATTTTAGATGCCTATTACCTACAACAAGAACGAAAATTTATAGGAATATATGAGGATGTTGTTGGATTGAAAAAAATCAATACTGTAAAACCATATGAGATGCCAATAAATCGATACACCGCTAAGAAAGACAGAAAATTTAGTTTATTAAGTACATTGTTTTCAAAAACTATTTTATGGTTTTACATTTTGATTATACTTGAATTTACAATTTTCTACCTTATAGCAAAATAATAAAAGGAGCGTGTTTTATGAGAAAAAGAAGAGTATTTTATAGTTTTCACTATGAAAAAGATGTTATGCGTGCTTCAACAATTAGAAATATCGGAGTGATAGGTGGATTGACAAAAATATGAGTGGTTGCTCTTGCCTTGTTGTTTTAATAGGGGAAGATACGGCTAAAAGAGAGTGGATTAAATATGAGATTAAAAAAGCGTGGGATGATAGGAAAGGAGTTCTTGGTATTTACATTCACAATATCAAATGTGCACGTGAAGGATATTGTTGTCAGGGAAGTAATCCATTTGACTATGTTTCTTTGAATAATGGTCAGAAATTATCTTCGCACGTATACTGCTTTAATCCAAAAGTAAATGATGCTTACAATGATATAGCAAATAATTTAGAATATATGATAGAACGAGCAATTAGTTATAGACAGCAACAAGCTCATTTGATTACGTACGAATAGGTCTGAATGTGTTTTATTAAAAGCAAATCGGAAAATAGAAAATCCAATGAGGCTAAAAATCTAAACATCCAGTAATTTTAGTATGAACTAGGTGTACCCCAAATCGTCAACAATATTTTCGATAATTTTAGTCTTTTTTGTCAATTGTAACTGTCAAAGTCGGAAGAAACAGAAGGAAAAGGAAGAGATTAACTATAAACCTCAACATTGCAGCCAAGAGGATAATGAGGTTAATATTTCGCTGGCTAGTGTGTTCAAAGATGCTCATAAATTGTTTGAAAGTTTGCACTGTGAGCATTAAAGGCAGATTTTAAATTTTGCTGGTTCTAACTTTAAGACGAAGGGGAAAGATGTTGAATTTTCAATAAAAAGCTCTTCGATGTAGATAGCAACACATCAAATGGCATTTCGTACATGGCAACTCCGGGACTAGGATTCGAACCTAGACAAAGGGATCCAAAATCCCTTGTGCTACCTTTACACAATCCCGGAATTCTGTGATTTATATATCTGAAAGTTGCGGTTTAAAAGAGATGTCCGTCGTAGAAACAAACCATGTTTCCCAATTACACTTATTTAAACAGAATTTTACTGCTTCAATTTTAGTATTGGAATCAAAAATTCCAAAAACTGTTCCCCCTGAGCCGGACATAAGACTTACGCAACCTAATTTGTTTAAAACGCTCTTAATTTTTATTATTTCAGGATAATCTGGAAAAACAAACTCTTCAAGCCTGTTAAAACAACTGTTAAAAGCATTTTGCGTATTAAAGGAACCGTCGCAAATCAGGGATTTGATTGTATGAATTCTCACTTGGTTTGTCAAAGGAAACTTGATTTTTTTATATACTCCTGCAGTGGGAATACCAAAACCCGGGTTTACAAGAACTACATTTAGATTGTCGATTTTTTTTAACGGCGTAACTATTTCGCCTATACCTTCGCACAAGGCAGTTCCTCCTGTAAGAAAAAAAGGAACGTCTGCGCCAAGCGTTGCTGCAATTTGCTCTAATTCGCTTTTTGCGATTTTTATATTCCACAATTTAACCAAAGCTTCAAGCGTTGCTGCGGCATCGGAAGAGCCTCCGCCAAGACCGGCTTCCATGGGAATTCCTTTTTTTAAGTATATTTTCACACCACTGTCTATATTAAAGCGAGTTTTTACCGCTGTTATAGTTTTATAAACAACATTTGTTTCATCGCAGGCAAGGTTTTTATTGTTGCATTCAAGAGAAATATCTCTGTTTGTAAGTTCAAAAGAAAGTTCGTCGTATAAGCTTACTGTTTGCATAATGCTTTCTAGATTATGGTATCCATCCTGTCTTTTATGTTTAATTTCAAGAAAAAGATTGATTTTTGCCGGAGCTTTAAGGTTTATTTTCATTGTTCTGTTGTATCCGTTATTAGCGTAATTTTTGTTACTTCTAATGTTCCATTTATGTTTAAGTCTGAAGAAACAAATTTAATTTTTGCCGGAATCTTTGAGATAAAAAGATTTTCATGTTTTACAATCTTAACAACTATATTGTTTTGTGAGAATTGTTCTATTAATGCAGTATCCATATTTAATGTTAGTTCTGCGTTGTCTGTAGAATACGTAAGATGTTTCCCGTTTCTCGTTACTTTTGCGTCTGAAAATTGTTTATAAAAATTACCGCTAAATATCTTACATAATTGCGCAACAATATATGATAATTCTCGTGGAATTTCTTCTTCGGCTGCTTTTGGCAATATTGACGCAACGCCGTTTGTTATAGTGAGAGACATTCCTCCAATGACAAACGTTGCTGGAAAATCTATTCTAATGTTTTTGCCTTTAGCATACGTAAACAGAATGTAAAATTTTCTACTGAAAAGGTTTGAGCTTAATTTTGCTTTATATCCTGTTTTAAAAGACAATGTTTTGTCGTAATTACTCTCGCTTCTTAAAAGCATCTGTTTATATAAATCTTCCTGCGGTATTTTTGACTGTACAATATTTAATTTCTTTTTAACATTTTTATCTTGTTTGAAATTGTATGACAATGAATACGCTGACCATGCTTCTTTGTTCTTTTCAAGCGCAACGTAAGTATCTCCTAAATGATTGTATGTGATAGCATCTTGACCAATATGCTCAGCCAATAGTTTTTCGGCAATATCGGGCTTATAAAACGTAGCTAAAAAATTTGTTGTTTGAGGATTATTAGCGTCAAAATTGTTTGCTTTTACTTTGCCAGCTAATTGAAAAACTCTATCGTAGTTGCCTGATTGCCAGTACAGATGTATCAAATCTTTGTACACCATGAGAGCGTTTTCATCCAAAGATATGACTTTTTCATAATTTTTTATTCCGGCATTTATACGCCCTGCTTTTAAATCAAAAGCGCCTTGGAGAAAAATTTTATAAGCTTCATAGTTTGCCGCTAACAAATTTTTGCTCAAAAATAATATACAACTTAAAATCAAAACCGATAATTTTCTGTTCACTTAGATAATTTCCTTAACCAATCGTAGTATTAAAGCATCTTCATTTTTATAATATCTTTTTCTAATGGCTATCTCTTCAAAATTGAAAAGTTTATACAAATTTAACGCTGCAACGTTGCTTTTGCGTACTTCAAGAAAAATTTTGCCTGCAGCTTCCTTTTTTATATCTTCGAGCAGGCTTTTACCTAAAGATTGTTTTCTAAAATCAGGGTTGACGGCTATATCAAGGATCTCTGTTTCGTCTGCGACAGAACTAATTACATAGTACCCAACTACTGTCTTATTTTTAATTAAAATCCTAAATTTCACAGCGCTGTTTTTTGCAGAACTTAAAAACATGTCTTTAGTCCAAGGGTTTATGAAAGATTTCTTTTCAATTTTAATTATATCATCTAAAAATTTCTCTTCAAAGTTTACTATTTCCACTATTCATTTTCCATTTTTTATGTGTAGTCAACTAACTTTATATCGGCGCATTTGCATTACGTTAGCTCAAAAATAGATGCAATGCGAGGCGAACTGACAAAGCAATAGCGCATTCCTCTTGCTAGGAAGTCCAACGACACAGTACGTACGCTATTTTTGGGCTAACCATACGGCGGACTACGTCCTTTTTGGTAAATTTTGCCTGTTTTATTTGGTCAATATGTTCAACTCTCATAAAACGGCTAAAATTTCCTCGAAAATTTAAGTAGCGTAATTGTATCAATATAAAGTTAGTTGGCTATATTGTACAGCATATAAAATTGCTTCTATCATTGCGTTGGCGTCTGCTTTATTTTTGCCGGCAATATCAAATGCTGTTCCGTGACCCGGAGACGTTCTTACAAAAGGAAGTCCTGCCGTTACGTTTACTATTTTTGAAGAGTTAATACATTTTAAGGCTATCATTATCTGATCGTGATACATTGCACATATCAAATCGAATTTCCCATTTTTTGTTTTGAGCCACGCGGAATCTGCCGGAAGAGGTTCTGTTATATTGATGCCGGCTTTTTTTAGTATTTTATATGCAGGCAATATGATTTCATGTTCTTCTTTACCCAAGATTGAATTGTCGCCCGCATGAGGATTTAATCCACATAAGGCGACCGTTATGTCTTTTTTACCAAATTTTCTTATAAAATTTACGCTTAATTTTACAGTGTCAACAATGTCTTTCGTTTTTAATTCTTTAGATATTCTGGAAATGGGAATATGTCTTGTTATCATAACACTGTGTATTTTACCGCAAGTCATAAGCATTGCTATATTTTCACTTTTTGTGAGTGTTGCAAGCAGTTCTGTGTGTCCCTGATACTTTACATTTGCCATTTTGAACGATTCTTTTGATACGGGCGCTGTAACAAGCGCAAGAGTATTTTTAAATAAGCAGTATTTTACTGCTTTCTCAATGGCGGACACAGCAATTATGCCTGATATTTTTGAAGGAACGCCTAGTTTTATAAAATCACCGACATTGGAGCACTCCACAAACTCAAAAGGGAGGTTGCCTTTAAACGACTTAGGTAAAATTTGCTTTAAACTTTGCTTATCGCCAAAAACGACAGGGCTGCAAATTCTTTTTACAGTCAAAGAATCTACAGCCCTGAAAACTATTTCGCTACCTATACCAGCAGGATCCCCCAAAGTAATCGCTATACGGGGCTTTGCCATGACTTTTTATATTACCAAGTCTTATTTATCTTAATACTTGCTTTTGATTTTAAAGCATTGATGTAATCTGCGAACGCTTCTCTCTCGTTAGCTGTATGTAAAACTGTGGATATAAAGTTTTTAACATCGGCAAAAGTCATATCTTGCTTAGCGCGTTTTTCTTCTACTTTTATAAAATAATATCCGTCATCTGTCCTTATAGGGTCTTTTGTATAATCGCCGACTTTCATTGAAAAAACAATCTCGTTTATAGATGGAGCGAGATCTCCTTTTACAACAATTCCTAAATCGCCATTTCTTGTTTTAGAAACCGGATCTTCAGAGTATTGAGTTGCTATATCTGCAAAAGCCTGTTTTTGGAGTTCTTTTTTTATCGTCGCAATTTTTGACTGAGCTGCTTTTACCGTAGTTTCATCAGCACCCTTACGACAGTTGACAAAAATTTGTCTCAATCTTCCCCGCTCTGCAGTCGCTCTTTTTATACTTTCGGCAATATCACTCACAAGGGCATCTTCTTCAGGGGAAAGACTCACTTTTGTACCTTTCATCTTCATAACAACCTTATCATAAAGATCTTTCGCTTCGGTTTCAGAAGGCTTTTTAATTTTATGATCTACAAATTGTTTTTTAAGTTTAATCATCGCAATATTTTTGCTAAGCGCCTCTTCAAAATCAGCCATTGTCATGTTTTCTTCTTTCAACTTGGCCGCAAACGCTGAATCGTTTCCAAATCTCTTCTTCTCTCCGTTAACTGCATCTTGAAGTTCTTTCTTTGAAACTTTTATTTTCTGTTTGCTTATTTCTTGCTCCAAGAGAACACTTCCAATCAGACTATTTAAAACAATCTCCTTTAACTCGGTTTCTCTTTGGGCTGTTTGGTTCGAAGCTGGTATGATTTGCTTCCATTGTTCTAAAGCACTGTTAAACTCCGATTCCAAAATAGTTTTGCTGTTTACTACGACCAAGGTTTTATCAACAACGACTTTACTAGCAGCTTGCGATGCTGCCTTATCAACGACAGGTTTATCAACTGCTTGCGACGTTGCCGAAACACACACTGCTACAAATACTACCAACATCAATCCTGCAACAAATTTTTTCATGTTGTATGCCCCTTTTTAGATTTAAAGCGACGTAATCTTATTTTGACTTTCATCCACAGAAATAGGTACTGCAATGTCATAGTTAACTTCAACTCCAAGTTTCCGTCATTTTCGAGTAAGCCATGCGTCAAATCTATCCTTTTTCAAAGTTCTTTTGATTCTTTCCTTTGCTTCGTCAAAAGATATTGTAGGAAGTTTCTGCTCTGAAATTTTAAGCATTACTGTGATATCCATACGGAGATTCAACAACGCTTGACATTTCATTATCTTTAAGACTTACAACCATGTTTCCAAATTCCGGTACTAAAGCACCTCCTCTAAGTAATTTGATAAGCCCCATGTTTGCGACAGAACCTGTACCTTGAGAAACTTCTTTGGCTACTCTTTCAAAAGATTCGCCTCTTCGGAGTCTTTCATAAGCATTTTGAGCGATCTATATGTCCGAGACGAGAATATGTCTTACCATATAAAGTCACAGGATTCTCAAACGAATCTTTATTACCGTCACAATACTTTTGAATATCTTCGTCTGCGGACTTTATCTTTTCATGAACCTCTTCAATCGCACGTTTCTATGAGCAAATCATTCTTATAATCGCTAAACCGCTTATCTTGTTCCTCATTAAAATCACTTACTGCTTTTTATATTCGACCCGTTTTTCAATTCTTTCTCTCTTAGCTACTTCCCTGACGATTGCTTCTCCAACAACAGCATCGATAAATCGTTTTCTTCCCAAAGGCGCCGTCGCATATTTTTGATATACGATAGTCACCAGCAATAAACTCCTCCAACCGAACACACCGAGAATTTTACAAATTTATTTCACGTTAGTCAACTTTCTTGAAGACTATCTGTCACCGCAACTGGCGTCACAAAGTTAAAATGGACTGTTTTTGAAAGAAGCGCATGTTCCAATATCGATTCCCAAACCATTTATGGAGTTGTCCTGAGGAGCAGCAACCTTATCTCACAAAGAAAGCAACTGCAAACAACGCTAGAAACATTTTTTTCATTTACATCTTCCTTTTTTATTTAGGGCATTTAACCCTTACAACTGAGAAATTTTACAATGTCTATTCTTAGCTTACCAAATCCATTATCTTTTTTTGCGCTGACAGCAAAAACATTTACTTTATCTATTCCAAAACATTCTGCAGCTTTGATTTGTATTTCATCCTCAGTAATGCCTTTAGGCATTTTATCGCATTTATTTGCAACAATTTTAAACGGAACGCTATAATCGCTAAGCCAATGAGCCATATCAAAATCTAATTCTGTAGGGCCTACGAACGCGTCAACAATGATATAAATTACTTTCTTGCTTTTTCTTTGGATAATACACTCTTCTATCATCTTGTTCCAAAGATCTTTTTCCTGACGACTTACCCTGGCAAATCCATAGCCAGGCAAATCTATTATCCATTTTCTCATTGCAACGCTATAAACGTTTATGCTTCTTGTTCTTCCCGGGGTTTTTGACGTTCTTGCAAGATTCTTCTGCGAACACAAGGCATTTATAACACTACTTTTGCCTACGTTCGATCTTCCTGAAAGAACAATTTCAACGACGCTTTGTGGCAAAGAATCTGCTTTCGAGGCGCCTCTAAAAAAAACTGCTTTTTCTAACACGCAATTAATCTCTCAACTTTGACAAAAGTCTTAATACTTCAATATAAAGCCATACAAGTGTTATCATAAGAGAAAACGCGCTATACCATTCCATATATTTAGGAGCGCCATACTGTACGCCCTGCTCAATTAAATCAAAATCAATAATAAGCTTTAAAGATGCAACAATAACTATCGCAAGGTTAATAACAATACCTAGTCCTGAGGAATTGTGCAGATACGGAAAACTTCCTGCTCCGAAAAGATTTAACAATAAATTCACTATATACACAAGGGCTATCGCTAATGTTGAAAATATCACAACTCTTTGAAATCTCGGCGTTGCTTTAAGTATTCCGGTTTTGTAAGCAGCTAACATACAAAACAAAACGCAAACTGTTAAAAGAATCGCATTTACTACGATCCCCGTATGCGCTTTTTCAAAATATAAAGATATTGCTCCAAGCGCTAAACCTTCGCATATAGCGTAAATCGGCGATAAAAAGGGGGACGCTGCTTGTTTAAATATTGAAATCATTGCCAAAACAAAACCGCCAAGCAATATAGGCATCACCAAAGGCGTTATTACATTAGGGTGCGTCCACGAATAAAATGCGCTTGTCGCAAGCAGTACCCACAAAATTATACTTTTATTTATTACTCCTGACATCGTCATAACTTCATTACTATTTACAGGCGACTGAAAAACACTATCTTTTAAAAGCGGGTTACTCATACTATCCTCCAATAATTAATTTATACGCTAATTTTAGAATTTCTCTCTAACTGCTAAAATAAAGCGTTTTTTCTGCACGACTTATGTCTGTCCATCCCATTCTAGATATTTCATTTTATCAAAACTTGACGGCTCTTCAAAAGCAATCGCAAGGAAATATATATTATGCTTTTCAATCGCCACGCCTTTCATTATATAAACGTTTCCATGTCTGAAATTATTAATAAATTTAAGATTTTTAATTCCTGCTTCTTCTAAAAATCTCTCTCCTTACAGTTGCTATTTCAGTCTCGCCATTTTCAACATGCCCTTTTGGAAACCCCATTTTTCGCTTATTTTCGATAGGACAAGCAAAAATACGGGATTGTTGTTTTCCGTCTTATAAATCACAGCGCCACATGAAAATTCTTTTAGCATTTACAAACCTTTTCCTACTTTATTAACCACTTATCAACCGCACCGAAGCAGCACACTGTAAGAGAATATTGCACACTGCAATCATTTCATTTTCTGGACTGTTTTGCAAATATTTGTAGGTTTTCAAGCTGTTTTCTTATCAGTATTATAACAAATTCTCTTGGAAACAAAATCATTCCAAATATTTTTGTAATTTATCAATCCATACGGGACCATCATGCAACCTCTCTGAAAATTTGTTTATAAAATCATCTTTTTCTTTTTTTAGCGCGCTATCATTTGGACTGTTCTTAATATACTTCACCACTTCTGTTATTATTATTATTTGGGTTTCAAAATCAAAATATTCGTTATTCATGCTTAAAGTTTTTACAATCTCAAATACTTCCCTTGTGTAGTTGGGTAAATCTTCTAACAGGACTTCTTTAATCAGAGCCATATCCATACAAATTTTATGATTTACAATTAAATTATGAATCTGCTCGATAGCCCATTCTCTTTCAAAGCGCTTACAGCTATACCACGATTGAAACTGTTCTAGCGTTTCGTCGTTAACGTCACCTAATTTGGTTTCCAACCAATCCCACAATTTAGATTCTTTTAGCGTTTCAGCATCGGCAGCTCCTAATTTTGTTTTTTCTTTTTTTATCAACCAATCCCACAATGATTTAAATCTATCAATAATTTCTTCAGGAACTTTACTACCTTTCAAAGAGTTTCCAATAAAGTTAATAAACGAAAGTTTTTCCAAAGCGTTTTCGGGTTTATCAAACAATAATTTTATAATCTCACCGTCTAAATTAATTTTTTCTGTCGCGTAATATACGGCAATATGCTCGCCGGTATTTCTTACTTCTTGTTTGTATGGCTTATTCTGCAGTACATATTCAAATTTAGATTCTAGCAGTACAAACATATTGCCAAATATATCAACATATTTGATGTACGTTATCCATGCGGCATCAAATTTACTTCTATCATTTTCAGGCAGTATCTTATCTATATTTTTTTCTGTCCAATCATGAAACATCATGTCTATCCAAGGCAAAAATCGTCCCAACACAGCCCACGTTTCCATATATTTACTTGTATTCAACAATTTATTCAAAATTTCAGTAATATACTCATACTCAATATCTTTTTTTTGCCACTTCTTCTGCCATAGCGAGTACTCTACTAACGACTGCACTGCAACGCCATGTAAACTATTTACTGCGTTGCCATAATAATCGTCGTCATCCCTTGTTTCTCTTGACGACAAATACTCGTCGGGAACAAATACCAAATCACTTATAATACCAAAAAGTTTTTGCGCTGTTTCATCTTTAAGTTGCAGTTCTTTATCGTATATTCGTTTAAATAATCTGAGCATGTCTATATACGTATCATTCCAATCGATGTATCCTTCAAAAAAATCTCTTTTTCTATCTTTCGGCAACTGCTGTTTCAACGCCCACAATCCAAGCTCTATGATGTTTTCCCATTGAGGCACAGATTTATCAACATCTGATAAAGCGCTAAATAAATAACCAATATATACAGGCTCTGTTATTTCTCTAAATCTCAATAAATTATTATTGTCGAGGTATTTTTGCGGATTTTGTTTGACATCTTTTTCTAATGATTGCGCTAATCCTCTAACGGTAGGTCCCCTCAGAGATTGCTTGTCAGAAGGTCTCCAATCTTGCAAATATTTAACTATTTCGTCAATAGGCATATTCTTCATTACGCTATCTTCTATAGGAGAAACTGTTCCCCATGAGAATTCATAATAGTCCAAGAAATCAGGATGCTCCCCGTAGTGTTGTTCTTTGCCATTTTGAATTAATATATCTTTGTATTTTTCTTTCATATTTTCCGGCAAGTCATTTCTGATAGGCTCTAATTTTTTAAGTTTCCAAGCGCGTATCTTTTGCTCAGATGTCCAATGTTCATCACTGGTTTGATAGTAATCACCTTTCGGACCGTTATCAATAAAATTAAAAATTATATTTTGTTTTTCGTCAGGTAAATTTTTAAATTCTTGCTGCATCAGCAAGTAATATTCATGATGTATTTCATAGTTATCAAAATAAATTTTCTCAGTAAGATATGATTCAACTAGTTTTTTATCGGCGCTAGGGAATAATCTTAACAAATGCAAAATTAAACGGATAAATATTGGGGATTTCATTTCTTCCAAAGCGCTAAATATAAAACCACTATTATCTTTCTCATTGGTCTTTAACAAAATTTCTGAAGAAGCATCGCGAAGAGCAGATAATATTATATTAAACGGTTCATCTTTACTGTAATTATTTTGTTGATGATCTTCAATAGCACGCCTTTGATAATTTATTCTGTATGAGGAACTAGTAGTATTTTCTTTATCCATTAACGCACTATCCGTCAATAAATTTTTTATTAAATTGAAATATCTCCTAAATAATTCTTTGGGATCGTTCTTAAAAATTTCACTGCCATTATTTAGAATTTCTTTATAATAATGTTCTGCTATACTATCATTAGCGCCAAATTTAGTAACTATAATAAAATCTTTACCATCAAAACCATCAAATGAAAAGTCATTTTCCTTAACTTCAATACGCAACCTTAACAACTCTGAAAATATATTAAGAGCATTTTCCTCATACTTATATCCTGTCAATGTTTGCAGTAACTTTAAAACAACCTTACGGTCAAACCGAAACGAGTCATCAACAACAGAATCCTTTCGTTTTAACCATGATAAAAAAGCATCGGATATTTTGCGCAAATTTTCTTTTTTATTTTTCGCCATAGCCATGCCAATTTCAAAGACTTGAAGTAAAATCCGTATGTTAATATTATTATTTTTACTTAAGTCTGCTAAAAATGGCTCAATTATATCAAGAACTTCATCCGGTTTTTCGGGAGTAGCTTTAATAAGATATAGCAGTGCATCCCAAGTTGTAATATCATTTTCATTTTCACCAGTAGCTCGGGAGAAATACAGCAAGTTTTTTTCTTTAAGCGTAGGATTGCCTTTTAAATTGTCTGTAACACTTTTTATTTCTTCTTCTGTTGGTTCTTGACAAGAGCTTTCATTGATTTTTGGCAAGATGTCATCTAAAATCTCTTTTTGTTCTACATCCGGCGGGTTTTTCAAAGCAAGAATAAATTCCTCAATATAGCCTATGCTGTTATTATAATCAACTGTACTAGATTTTGTTTTATTCCAATGTCTGAACTCATGAAAATCACTTATAGCTTTTTTCACGTTATCAATCATTGGTTTTAATTCATATTCTTTTATTTTTGGACGAAATTGCTTTGCAAAACATTGTAATCTATACCTCTGATTTTCCAGTTTTTCTATTTCCCTCCATACTTTTCCATTCTTAATAATATCACCTATAACTTTATCTCTATTTTCCCCTTGCTTGCCAAATTCCATACTTTCTAAAGCGGTCCTAAATTGTTTTTTATACTCTTCTTCGTCTCTTTCAATAAAAACATTTGTTAGCTCAAAAAAACAACAAGCTAGTATCAAATTTCTAGAAGGAAGATCTTTGTTAATAAAATGATAGATTCCTGCTCTATACAAATCATAAGCATCAGAATTGATTTTTTTTAAAAAGGCTGATACTTCTTTTTGCTTGGGAGATAGTTTGTTAGCTAAAAATTCTTCTACATATTCTATAGGTTCTGTATTTGATGGGGTTATATCGTCAAAACTGCTCATAAAAGTATCCTGTTTTTTCTATATCGTAAAACTTTAGCTTCTTTTTTAATAAATTGAGCGATCAACTTTCTTCTTAACAAATCTAAAACTGTATTAACGGTTCTTTCTCTAATACTTTCTCTTAAACCGTTAAAATTAAACTTAAAACTTTCCGTTTTCTTTTTATCGGCAAAACCTACATATATAAGTCCTACCGGTTTTTCTTTTGTTGCGCCGCCGGGTCCCGCAATTCCTGTAATTGATAAAGCGTAATCGCAGCCTGAAAGTTTCAAAATACCTTCAGCCATTTCTTTGGCTGTTTCTCCACTTACAGCGCCAAATTTTATTAAAGTTTCTTCTTTTACACCAAGCAGTTTTATTTTTGACTCATTTGAGTATGCAACAACAGAATTTTTGAAATATAATGAACTCCCTGCAACATCTGTAATCGCAGCCGCTACCTTACCGCCTGTGCAGGATTCTGCGAAAGAAACCGTTTTGTTTTTTTCAAGTAAAAGACGACCGACAACAGAAGCAAGCGTATCATTATCGCAACCAAAAATATTATCTTCTAAAACATTATTAATTTCAAATTTTAGTTTGCTCGCGGTTTCATCAACAAAAAGCTCGTCTTTTCCTGAAACAGAAAATTTTACATCAACAATGGAATCATTTGCAAGAATACCAAATTCCACAGATTGCCCATAGCCAAGCTGAGCTTCTTCCATAACAGGCTTTATCTTTTCTACAACGGCAGATTCCGAAATTCCAAAAACTCGTAAAGTTGTATTTTTTCTTATGCCAACAGAATAGCTCTTTAAAAACGGTTCGACATTTTCTTCAAACATCGGCTTCATTTCGCTTGGAGGACCTGGAAGTAAAAATAAAGTTTTGCGAAGTCTTCTATCTCCGTATTTAAATTCAAAATGCAACATTTGTCCGGGAGCCGTGCCAAAACGATTCTCTAAAACCTTCGCTCCTTTGATAATACTCGCTTGTCTTTCATTTATCTTAGGCATTGCAGTTATTGCACGTTTTGCAAAATATTCTTTTATTGATTTTAAAACTTTTTCATCTGAATATGTTTCAAGATTCAAACACTCCGCAGCTGTTTCAACAGTTATATCGTCAAATGTGGGACCAAGCCCGCCGGTCGTAATAATAATATCGCTTCTTTCAAAAGCTCTTTTAAATTCCTGCAATAAATCTTGTTTTTTATCTCCGACATCTACAACGGACGACAAGTCAAGACCTATGGTGGCAAGTTTTGAACCTACGTACGCGGCATCAATATTAATTTTACCGGCAAGTAGCTCGCTACCGGTACAAACAAGTTCTATTCTCACAGGGTTAGACTCCTATCACACTGACAATATCATTAATGTTTGCTTTAACTTTTCCATGTCTAACAGCGCTTGCAACTACAGTATCCGGATACTTTAAACCATGTCCTGCAAGTATGCAAATAACTTTTAAGGGATTTGTATTCTTAAAATAACCTTTATTGAAGAAGCCGAAGCAGGCTCGCAGAAAACACCTTCTGTGGCAGTCGCGAGTTTATATGCTTCAAGCTCTGCATCCGTTACTTTATCAATAACGCCACCTGACGCATCTCTTGCTTCTTCAGCAGTTTCCCACGAAGCAGGATTCCCTATTCTTATAGCAGTCGCTATTGTTTCAGAAATTGCAAATAGGATGCCCATCAACTATAGGCGCTGAGCCTACTATTCGAAAACCCATCATCTTAGACTTCCTGATTCAACAATTTTTGAAACAGCTGTTATCATTTCTCTGTCTTTAAAAGAACCTGTAGGATTCATTCCTTCAAATTTAAAATGTATTTCACCGTTAAATTCGAGTTTTTCTGACAAATTTCTTGCAGGCATCAGAGAGGTATTTCTCTCATAAAGAGATATGAGCGAAGTAGCATCGCTAATTGGTAAATTTTTTTTGTATTTTTCAATTAAACCCTTGTAAATCATTTTCTATGTCATCGCAACATATAATCAAACTTTGTATTGTTGAAAGTTTTTGGCTTTTTTACAAACTTCCTTGTGTTAAAAATTTGGGATTTATATACAACCTTAACCAAAAATCACACGCATATCAAATTTGCGAACTAAACGGTAATGTTTCCATAAAATTCTTTATAAAATCCCAATCTGGTTTATTGTCCCTCGTTGGGAGTTTTATTTTTAGAGATTTAAGCGTGCGATTGGCTTGTCGACCATAGTTATAGCGATATTTTTCTTTACGAATAAGAGTTATAAGGAATAATAAAATCGCATTATTTACTTTTGTCTTTGGTTGTAAATAATAAATATCTCGCCCGCTATAATACTCCTCAGTCTGCGAAAAAGTTGCTAAAACCGAACCGCTACTAGCAACAGAGATTGTATTCGCTGGGTTTGGCGCTTTTTCCTCCATTTTTACAAAAGCGGATATACCGTTATTAGTGTCCGTGCGAGAAACTAGTCTTATACTATTTTTTTCGTCTTTTGTTGTTTCTTCCAAATTAACAAGTTCACAATTAACGCCATATTTCACATCAAATAAATCGTCTAATTTATAAAATTGCCAATCAGCGGTTTTTAACTCTGGTGTTGGTAAGTTTTTAACCGGTTTTGTAGCGAAGTTATAATTATGTGTGTGTGTGTCAATAAATTGTTCCATAAAATCCCAATCTGGCTTGCCATTTTTAGCTGGCAACTTTATTGAGCAAGATTTTAAGCGCTCTTGGCTAGCTTTGCGACCATAGCTATAGCGATATTGTTCTTTATTCATAATTGCGACAAGAAACATTGCTATATTTTTTGTCATTTCAAATTTTGGCGTTAAAACTTCAACATGATCACTGGCTGAAAAATCTGTATCTTGATAAGAACAATAGCCCAAAACCGCGCTATCAACAGTTAAAACACCACCTTTTTCAGTTGAAAAATTGTAAAATCCTTCTGTACCATTGTTGGCGGCTTGTGTAGTTATAAACGGGAAACCTCCAACGCCATATTCTTGCAATTCCAATAATGATGTTGTTTTGCTACCTTTAATATCAAATAAATCAGAGATATTAAAGTTTTGCCAAGTCGTTGTATCTACTTTATTTTTCATCTTTGTTTAATCCTAACTTGAATAACGCAAATTGTTTAATTGTTTCAGCAAAATCATCAATGGTTAAATTGGAATAATCCGTTTCCATATATGCTTCGGCACACCACTCATCATCAGCGGTTACATTTTTAAGAACCGAAAGACCCTGAACACTTTTGCGATTACGATAGTTAGCAATCCATTGATTTTTAATTTCATTTTCAAATTTACCAAATAAATCAATACGACCTTTTGTTTTTCTCTTTACAAAACCATCATCTTTATAATAGCCAAAATACACTTCTTTATTTGTTGGATGCGCCCGTTTAGCCGTAAATACCATAATACAAGAAACGACGCCTACTTTGGAATTGAAGAAAAGTTCGTCAGGCATAGAAAAGACGGCTTCCAAAGTATGTAATTTTAGAACTTGTTTTTTAAATTCGTAGATTTTACCGCTTGTTGCCAATACTTCTGACATCGGTGCGATTGCTACACAGCGACCGCCTTGTTGTAAGCAGTCCAAGTTAGCTAAAATAAACTCGTATTCATCTTTATCTGATTTTTTGTTGCTTTTGTAAGGCGGATTCAGCAAACCAACCGTGGGATTTTTAGTTTTTACATCGGCTGTAACATTTTGGTCAAAACAACTGTCATAATAAATATTGCTTTTGCCATCTTGGTGAATAAACATGTTAGTACAAGCTAGAACGAAAATTTTGGCTTGCTCTTCTACTCCAATAATTTGGCTAGATTTTATAGACTTCTCTTTTTCTTTGTCGCCCTTGGCATCTTTTATCATAATACTCATCGCAGAAACCAAAAATCCACCAGTACCAGTACAATTGTCATAAACAACACTATCCTTATTGACTTCTGCAACTTCTGCCATAAACTCTGTAATATGCGGCGGCGTTAAGACAATTCCCAAACCTTTATCAGCGTTAGCATACCGCAAAAATTCAATATAAAGTTGCCCTAAAACATCAAAATATTCGTGCGTTTTGATAAAATTTTGGATATTGTCCTTAATATCAGTTATCAGTTCTTTTAACACCTCCAAATTTTTGGAAAGTGTAGCGTTGGTCTTTATAAGAGAAAAACGAGCATCCAGCACCTCCAACTTTCTGCCGCTTATTTTATCATTTTCAAAGGCATTTCTCACAGTGATTACAAGATAGTCGGCAAGTTGTTTGGCATTAGCATAGGTTGCGTAGGTTTTGGAAAAATTATCATCTTCAAGGGCAATAAGAACGCAACCAATTAAAAATGCTCGTTCATCTTCGCCGATTTTATTTTCATGTAATTTATCGTTAAGTGTCTTGGAGAATACAAGCAAAGTTTGATAATCTTGGCGAAACTTTGCAGGACTCTTGATGTAACCATCATACAAGTCGTTTAAAGGTAAAAGTTTATTATCGAAGACTGTAGTCGCAATCTGCTCGCCTTTTAGTTGTAGAAAATAAGACGCTTTTAGTTCTTTTAGATTTTCGCCACTTACGGCAATGGACAAGACGTCAAAGCCTTTGGCTAGAAATGAACTATATAACTTTACTCCATCAATGGCATAATCGGCATATCGGTCACCTGTTTTGCTTTCATGTTTTTTAATATCAGCCTTACATTCTACGACAATGATAAAATCGGAATTTTTGCGAGATTGAATTATAAAATCAGGATAACCTTTACCACTACCATCTTTTTTAGAAGCGCAAACCAACATTTTTTTAATTTTGTAGTTTTTACTGGCTTGCCGTTCATAAATCCAGTCGTATTGTGTTGCCCCAAGAGCGACGGAATCGGCATATTTGCTGATAAAATTCTCAAAAATTGTTTCTGTATTCGTTTCGTTCTTTTCCATAAATTCTTTTCCGTATCTTAAAATGCAATTACTACTATAGTCAAATCGCTTTAAGTTGCATCAGTGGCATTAAAACTTAACAGCGCAACTTAAAGCGATTTGACTATATATAAATCTCTAAGAGGTATTGTACTTTATTGAGGATATATAATCAACAATGATAAACTTTACTTATCCGAAGATTTTCTTAAAGAAATTGTCGCTTTGATATTTAGCGTCTTTTGGAATTTCACCCATAGCCTTTGCATATTCAAACAGAGCGCGCTTTTGTTCGTCACTCATAGACTTAGGAACTGAAATATTTATTTTAACGTAAAGATCTCCTCTGTTTTTTCTACCCAACACAGGAAAACCTTGTTCACGTACTCTCAAAGTTGTTCCGGGTTGAGTTCCGGCAGGAACTCTTACTTTTACACAACCTTCTATAACGGGAACATCGTATTCCATTCCTATTGTGGCTTGTGAAAAAGAAATTGGAATTTCGGTATATAAATCATCACCGCTTCTTTTGAACCCAGTAGTCTGTTTCATATGAACTACAACATACAGATCACCTGATGAAGCGCCGTTGGCACCCGCATTACCTGAACCAGTAACTTTTAAAGAAGTTCCCTCGTCAACTCCGGCAGGAACTCTTACTTTAATAGTTTTCCTCTTCTTTACAGTTCCTTCACCTCTACATTCAGGGCATGGATTGCTTATAACAACTCCCGTGCCTTTACACTGTGGACATTCCTGACTAACCGAGAAAAACCCTTGGGAATATCTCACTTGACCTTTACCTTTACACTGTGGGCATTGTTTCGGCGCAGAACCGTCTTTACTACCTGTACCATGACAAGTAGAACATGTCTCTTTTTTGGGTATATCGATAGAAATTTCAGCGCCTTTCATTGCTTCAAGATAAGAAATCTCTATATCATAACGCAAATCCTCGCCACGTCTCTGCGAAGATCTGCCGCTTTTGCGTCCACTCCGCTGACTACCGCCAAAAACATCTCCAAATATATTTTCAAAAATATCTCCCATATTTGAAAAATCGCCACTGCTATATTGCGTGTAACCGCCCTGCCCACCTCCCATACCGCCTGCGGCATCATGTCCAAAAGTATCATATTGCTGCTTCTTCTGCGCGTCAGACAATACTTCATAAGCTTCGTTTATTTCCTTGAATTTTTCTTCCGCTTCTTTGTTGCCAGGATTTTTGTCAGGATGATATTTTAAAGCCAGCTTTCTGTAAGCCGACTTAATTTCATCGGTCGTGGCAGTTTTAGCAACACCAAGCACTTCATAATAATCGCGTTTCATTTTGTTTTGTTCCCCACACAATACAATTACTGACTTATACTTTTATATTTTAAAATTATCACTCTTGTATTCTACACCTCACGCTGACATCTCTCTAACCGTTAACATTCTTTTCGAGACTACGTCTTTCAAAATCCCAAGTATATGTTTCTTATTTTTCCCATCAGCGACGCAACGCTTCGAGCAATTCCTCGCAAAGACAGCGCTGACAACGCTACAGACATCGCCACAAGTTTAACAACGCTACCTAGTCATTGCGAGAAGCGAAGCGACGAAGCAATCCAGCCTTACAATCCTCACCCTCTATAAAACACATTCATACAAATCCTTCCACTTCTAGATTGCTTCGTCATTCTATTCCTAGCAAAGACAGCGCTGACAAGGCTACAGACACTGCCACAAGTTTAACGCTACCTAGTCATTGCGAGAAGCGAAGCGACGAAGCAATCCAGCTTCTTTTGTTGAAAAGTATGTAAACATATCCTTTTTTGGATTGCTTCGTCATTCTATTCCTAGCAAGAACAACTTTTATTTATTCTTATCATCAACAACTTCCGCGTCAACAACTTTGTCTCCATTATTAGCCGCCTGCTGAGCATCTCCCTGAGATTGTCCCTGTTGTGTGCCCTGAGCCGCGCCTTGCGCCTGAGAAGCTTTATATACTGCCTCGGCAAGCTTGTGAGAAGCTGTTGTCAATGCCTCTTTTGTTGATTTAATCGCCCCAACATCGTTGCCTTTTAGAGCATCTTTTGTCGCGGTCAAAGCCCGTTCTATTGCAAGTCTCTCATCTGAAGAAACTTTATCGCCATGTTCTTTTAAACTCTTTTCAACCGAGTAAACGAGATTGTCGGCTTCATTTTTTACTTCAATTTCCTCTTTGCGCTTCGAGTCTTCAGAAGCATACTGCTCCGCTTCTTTCACATATTTATTTATATCGTCTTTTGAAAGTTTTGTTGACGATGATATTTTAATTGACTGTTCTTTGCCTGTCCCTTTATCTTTTGCTGAAACATGTAAAATGCCATTTGCGTCTATATCAAAAGTAACTTCAATTTGGGGCATTCCTCTCGGCGCAGGCGGTATTCCGTCAAGCATAAATCTGCCTAGCGACAAATTATCTTTTGCCATAGGTCTCTCGCCTTGAAGAACATTTATTTCAACACTGGGTTGATTGTCTGCCGCTGTTGAAAATATTTGAGAACGCTTAGCGGGAACTGTAGTATTTCTGTCTATTAAAGCGGTCCTTACGCCACCCATAGTTTCAAGTCCGAGAGTAAGCGGAGTAACATCCAAAAGAAGAATGTCTTTAACATCTCCGGTTAATACCGCCGCCTGAACCGCCGCTCCAAAACATACGCATTCCATAGGATCTATTCCGCGTTCTACTTTCTTGCTTACATGATCTTCAACAAATTTCTGAACGATAGGCATTCTTGTAGGTCCGCCGACCAAAATGATTTTTGTAACTGTCTCAGCCGTAAGTTTCGCGTCGCTTATAGCCTGATCTATTGATGTTTTACATCTTTCAACGATGGATCTTACAAGGTTTTCAAGAGTCGCTCTTGTAAATTTCATAGTCAAATGTTTAGGACCTGATGCATCTGCCGTGATAAACGGGAGATTTATGTCGGTTTCCAAAACGTTTGAAAGTTCAATCTTTGCTTTTTCAGCAGCTTCTTTTAGACGCTGAACAGCCATTTTATCTTTGCGTAAGTCTATACCGTTTGTCTTTTTAAATTCATCAGCTATATAATCGATTAGAGCATTGTCCATATCGGTTCCGCCAAGTTGCGTATCTCCGGAAGTTGAGAGAACTTCAAATGTGCCTTCCGCTCCCATCTCCATAATGGTTACATCAAGGGTCCCGCCGCCAAGATCAAAAACCAATATTTTCTGTTCCGAACCAACTTTATCTATACCGTAAGCAAGAGAAGCCGCCGTAGGCTCGTTAACAAGTCTTACGACTTCAAGACCTGCAATTGCGCCGGCGTCTTTTGTAGCTTGTCTCTGATTATCATTAAAATACGCAGGAACTGTAATAACAGCTTTTGTTATCGTTTCTCCCAAATAGGCTTCTGCGTCTCTTTTAATCTTTTGAAGAATAAAAGCCGAAAGCTGCTGTGGAGTAAACTCTTTACCGTTTATATTATATTTATAATCTGTCCCCATCTTTCTTTTGAAAGCGCTTATTGTACCTTCCGGATTTGTTACTGCCTGTCTCCTTGCAGGCTCGCCGACTAAAAGCTGACCATCCTTTGTAAATGCAACATAAGAAGGGAATGCTTTGCCTCCCAGCGTTGTGCCTTCAGCTGAAGGAATAAGAGTGGTTTTTCCGCCTTCCATAATGGCTGCTGCGGAATTTGATGTCCCTAAATCGATACCAATAATTTTTGCCATATACTTCCTCCTGTGTTAATTATTTTTAATTTCAGTTCCAACCTTGTCTTTACTATTCTTTGATACCTTAACTTTTGCAACTCTTATCAATTTGCCATTCATTTTATACCCCTTTTGATAAATCTCCAAAACTTTACCATCTTCCTCTTCGCTTTCAGAGTAGTCTAAAGCTTCGCACATATTAGGATCAAATTTTTCGCACTGTATCTCTTCAACCCCTTCTTCTTTTAACATCTTTGAAAATTCTTTGCTTATCATTTCAAGACCAACTATTATGCTCTCTATATTATTCCCTGCTTTCGCGCTCTCTAAAGCCTGTTGCAACACATCGTCAATACTAATTTGTTTTACAAGAATTTTTTCTTTTCCCCAATCCAAACAGTCTTTCTTTTCTTTTTCGGATCGTCTTCTGTAATTTTCAAAATCAGCTTTAAGTCTTACAAGCTGGTCGTAATAATCTTGAGCTAATTTTTTTTGATCTTCGATAGACTGTTTCAAAATTTCAAGCTCAGATATTTTTTCGTCTCTCGCGATATCACAATCACAACTATCACATTCTTGAGACTTCTGTTCCCGCTCATTTTCAACTTCACGCTTTTCGTTTTTCAAATTGCTCCTCCTTATCACTCTTTATCCTTAAAAAATTTGTTTAATATTTCAGAAACGCGGCTTACAAGCAGCATCATCTTCTGATATTCCATACGTTTTGGTCCTATAATACCCAAAACTCCAACGACACGTTCACCGTTTTTATAAACCGTCGTTACCATACTTAAATCTTTAAGTTCCGCCAAAGTATTTTCTGAACCTATTTTTACATTTACACCGTTATCGTCAAAATCTTTATTTATTATCTCTATAAATTTTTCTTTATCTTCATTAAATCTTATAAGCGATTTCAGAGGTTCAAAGTCATTAAAATCCGGAATTGCGACTACATTAGACGTACCGTCTATATAAATATCATCTCGCATATTGTAGAATACGTCACTTATTTTTTTCACTGTTTTCAAAATTTCATTTTCATTTTGCCTAAAATCTCTTATTTCTGAAACAATTCTTTTATTTGCCTGAGCAACTGACACGCCTCTTAATTTTTCATTTAAAAAATTTTTTAGCCTACTAAGCTGACCTTGAGTAAGAAAAGCTTCTATTCGCTTATGTTTTATCATACCGCTTTCGGTCAGCAATACGATTAAAAGTTCTTCTTTAGCAATTTGCATAAGTTCAATATTTCTTATCTCATCGTACTGTGTTTTAGGGGTCATAACAAAACCTGTGTATCGAGAAAGACCCGACAAAATACGAGAGGTTTCGGAAAGCAATCCTTCTATCTCATTATGTTTTTGTTCATACTCTTTTCTTATTCTTTCTTCTTCTTCTACAGCGAAGCCCTGCAACTTTACAAGATTATCCACATAATATCGATAACCTTTGTCCGTGGGTATTCTACCTGCAGAAGTGTGCGGGTGCGTAAGGTACCCTTCTTCTTCAAGTTCTGCCATTAAGTTTCTAACAGCAGCCGGGGAAAGAGAAATATCACACTCTTCTATCAGAACATTCGAGCCTACAGGCTTGCCTGTTTTAATGTAGTGATGTATGACAGCGCTCAATATTTTAACTTTTCTTTCTTTTAAAACTTCCAATGCAATATGGCGCATTTTACCTCTTAAAAGTTATTCAGCAATCAATCAATCTTAGCACTCATATTGCTGAAGTGCTAAGATTGTAGCACTAAGATTAATTTATGTCAAGTTTTCTTCGTACTTTTGTCAGACAAAACAAAAGCGCCAAAAATTCTTGCCGCTGAGCGCATTCCCTTCACATTTTTTAGGCAATTTTAGAACTTGCGAAGAATCTTATAGACTTTATAGGTGATTTCGCTTCAAACGACTAAAATGAGATAGTTAACTAGCTCTAGTAGAGACGCATTGTGTTGGCTCAAAAAAGGACGAACCACCACAGAATGTCCCCCTTTACCAAATGTTAGTTATTTTGCTGGTTCTTCTTTGGCGCAAATTTTCTCGCGTTCCTGCGCCTAGATTATTGGTATTCTTAACTCCCTCTTGTTTTTCTAGAGAGGAAGAATAATGAAGAACTATGAACGTCCCCAGGGGAGCACCTAGTTCGTAAGCTTCTATATCGATCCTGCTAGCTTCGCGACACACTACTTCAGCGTCCCTGCAGCCCACTCTCTGTCCCGCATTACTAACTCCAACAAAAGCGCAACACAAAACAAACGTCAAAACAAATCTTCCTGCTGGTTTTATTTGAACCTTTCATTTGGAGCCATCAGACTCTTTTATTTAACTCCGTACCATGGTGTTTCGATCAAACTTCTTATATATTTTTCATGCGTTTGTCTTGCAAATAAATAGTACAGCTTTTTCTAAAGCTGATATCGCGTCACCACTTCCGGTTTTGATTGCCATATCTGCATTTAATATTGTTTTTAAACTTTCTTTCAATGTTTTTGTTTTATGTTTTTGAAGATTTGTAAAAAACGCTCTTGCAAAAAAACTATGTATTCTTAGCGATGAAGCAACCTCAGAGGCGGACATATTTTGCTCTTCAATCATGCTTTTTGCATTAAGCATTTTTCTTACTGCTGAAGAAATTGCTGAAAGAATCATAACAGTTTCCTCACCTTCGTTTAAAAGTTTTTCTAAAACAAACATCGCTTTTTTTAAATCTTTAGCTTCAATGTCGGAAGACAAAGAATATATATTTGCTTCTTTTGTATATCCGCTAATTTTTTCTAAATCTTCCTGCGTAATATTTTTTTTATTTTCCCCAACAAACAACGATACTTTTTCTATCTCATTTGCAATATTTAGCAAATCAGTTCCATTTTCGTCAATAATTCTTGCAACTACATCTTGAGAAGCTGTCTTGCTTTTTTGAGCAAATTCATTTTTTATAAAGTCTTTTACTTCGCTTTCATATTGTTTTCTACATTCCACTGAAACGCACTCTTTTGAAGAAATACATTTATTTATTAACTCCTTTTTTTTTTAAGATTTTTTCTTTTTTATAATTATCATTGTATAGAAGT
>NZ_JAIXMZ010000019.1:0-16280 GCF_020328025.1 Candidatus Endomicrobiellum pyrsonymphae
ATCTTTTTTACCTCATTATTATTTGCTTTATCTATAGAAATATCCTGGCACTTAGCAAATGGTAACTTTGCTAAGTGCCAGGATATTTCTATAGATAAAGCAAATAATAATGAGGTAAAAAAGATATTTGCGAAGAAAACACAAGGATCAGGGCAAGAGGATGGATTTGTTTTTAGTAACAATGGAACAATGAAAGCCATTCATATATCTCAAATTGATTCTCCTTTGAAAATTTATGAAGATTTTTCAAATCTTTTTCGATTTGAAAATGCACAAAAAGAGCAATTGTGGAAAAATGTACAAGATAGAGATAAAAAGAAATTGATATCGTTTAATTTAATGCAAATGATAAAAAAGACAGATGTGAATTACAGAACTCTTGGTGATAGATGTCATTATTTTGTTGTTGGCAAGGTTATAATCAAAGAGCGAGACGAAACAGGACATTATCCTCTTTTTTTATTTCCTTGTGAACATATGGATGAAAAAAAACAAATTATAAAAGTTGATAAAAACGGATTTATTAACTTTTGGGTAGATACCTATAAACTGACAAAAGAGATATCAAGGCAAATCGGAGATGCTATCTCAATGGATGAGGAATTTAATACAAAATTGGCTGCTATTCAGCATTCATTAAACAATCTAAATATTCCCTTACATGATGATATACGATGCGACTGTACTTTTTCATCTATATCGATCGTAACGGGGTTTGAAACAGAATACCTTGACCCCGCTTGGAAAGACATATTTCAAGAAAAATAAATGATAACAATAAATCAGTTAGACCCTTCGCAATCTAATGTGTTGATGCAGTTACTATCCCTTGAAAAAGAGACGAATAATAATGTTTCTGTAGTCTATGGTCCTCCTGGAACAGGAAAGTCTCACTTAATTGTAAGCTTATTATTTGAGTTAGCAAAAAGAAATAAAAAAATTCTTTTTGTAAGCCAAAATACAGAAGCTTTGGAAGTCATTAACAGGATGGTAAAAAAATTTGAACATAGCTTGTTTGATGTTAAAAGTGGCGATTTGTTTGATTCAAGCAATATATCATTAACGGACTTTTTTTTAATGCTAGGCAATTCAAAACAAAGGACTAAAAAATTTATAAAAGAATCTTATAATAGAATTTCAGCTAAACATTTCCCGATATTTTATGAAAGAAAAACCGAATTGCTAGACGCACCTCCATACAATTTGTCATATACAAATTTGGATAAAGATTTAAATGAAAATGTAGAAGAAACGCAAGAGATAGGATTTGATGAATTGTTGTTTAACTATTTGAAGAACGTTAAGGTCGATGATTTTCCTTATGTTCCTATCAGAGATTTGCAAAAAATAAATATAAGAAAGATATTTACAGAATTAAATTCATTTAATGATACTTGTAATTTATTTTCAAGTAATAATCATCCGACTGATGTTTTGCGTTTTATATCAAAAACAAATTCTGATATCGCTTTGCCACAAGTTCATTCCGAAGTTTCTAAAATCATTGATTGTTTTTTGAAAATTCCAAATGAAAAATTAAAATGTCGTGCATTAAAGGACTGCTCAATAATTGATATTTTAGGAGCTTATAAGAACATATCGCTTGTCAATACTTATTTTGATATCAAAAAAATTCAACAAGATAATATAAGTATAATAGATGATTTGTTTCCAAACTTCCAAAGAGCTATTGCTGCTTACGATAAAATAGAAAATGTTGAAAGCGTTGAATCTATTGATTTGTTGGAAAATGAAATTTTGCAAGAGTTGGATATTTCTTTGTTAACGGATAGCGAAAAAACAGAAGAATGCAGCAATGATATAAACAAGGCGTTAGAAGCAACAAGTGAAATTGTTAAAACAGAATTAAAAGAATTTAACCTTGAAGACGCTTTATCTATTTGCGTCAGAACTATCGATTCAAAAATTTTTAAACAAGGCTCAATAATAAATCAAACTTATTTTATCAATAAAGATGTTTTGTATAAATATTTAGAAGAGATATTAATAACTGTTAACAATTGGAATGAGAAAAGCATATTGTATAAAATATTCCATTCAAGACCAGCAATATTAGATAAATGTCAAATAACTTCTACCAAAGCATTTGTTGTTGATGACAAGCCTACGCTTGAAAGTATTTTGGCAATATTGAAAGAAACTACGTGGAAGTTGACAGATGTTTTAATATTTTACGATAAAGAGCGGACTAGAAAAACTGCATACAATCCGCTAGACAACAAATCAACAACAGATAAAATTGATATCTTTAATAAGATTATAATTATCTATGATATTGTAAATAAATATAAAATACAAACAACAAAGAACATAGATAAACTTAACACAATTTTTAAAAAACTTAAAAATGATTTTGTTAATTATAATAGTATTGTAGCTGAAAATATAGGTCTTGCCGGACATCACTCGGAGTTAATAAGTCTTATAAATATGAATGTAAGAAATGTGCAAAATAATAATGTTTTGTTCCCGATTATAAAACAATACGCTAAATATTTATATGCGCAGGAAGATAAAACGGATTTTATTGAAAAGTTAAGACTAATATTAAACTTGCAAGATTTAGATTTAAAGAACGAGTTGCAATATATCACAAACACTATATTAGTGGACTCAAATGTTTCAGGCATAGACAAAGGTAAAGTTTTAGAAATTATACCATTATTGATGAATAATAGAATTTTTTGTAAAAACTTTCTTAAAATCAATAAAGATGAAAGTATTATTGATTGGCGTGAAAGAATCAAAAATATTTTAAATTTTCAAGATTCAAATGCATTTGATAAATTCATCATTCAAAATAAAGTTATTAATACAATAAAAAAAGAGCTTGGAAAAAGCAATGAACAGATAGTTGATAAATTTTTAGAAAATGATAACGTTACATATAGTGATTTTTTGAAAAAATTAACAAATGATTTGGTTAAAGCAAAGTTCAATACTTCTGATATAAAGACACGACAAAATATAGGATATGATTATTTTGTTAAGTATAAAAGGGATTTGAAAAATGGGCGTAAAACTATTTTTTTAAAAGGATTGAAAGATATATGTGAACATACTGAACAAGCAAGAAAAAACATAAAAACGGATTCTAATTGGATTCCGGGAAACACTCCTATAGAAAGATTGCAGAGAAATACAAAATTATTGATATCTGCATTCCCGATAATTATTGCCACACCTAAAGAAGTTGCAAAGTATGTTCTTGCCGAAAAAAACTTATTTGATTATGTAATTTTTGATGAGGCTTCTCAATTATTGCCCGGACAAGCTTTGCCATCTATATATCGTTCAGCAAGAACCATAGTAGTAGGCGACCCTCATCAAATGCCGCCGCCATCATTGGCAACAGTAGGTTTTGAAAGCATTTCAGAAGATGAAGATATCAGCAATGAAAAAAGTATTTTAGATCTAGCAATAGAGCTACAAACTGAAACGACACATTATTTGCAGGTACACTATCGTTCTGAAAGTAATATGTTGTTTGAACCTTCAATAAATGCGATTTATAAAGAGTACGGAGTTCAATCAATTTTCGAATCAGGTCTCAAAAACGATGTTCCTGATGTTCCTATCAGTATACAAGATAATCTTGGGGACAATGACGAAGTAAATTTTAAAATTATAGCCAAAGAAATCGAAGATAAACTTACAATAAATCATCAAGCATCTTTTTGTTTACTATTCACAAATAAAAAAACTTTATTTGAATTTAAAGATTATTTAGTAGCAAAAAATTTATTTAACAATTTACCAAGCGACCAATTATTGATTTCAACAGTAAGAAATTGTCAGGGTATAGAGAATGATCATTCAATAATTTATCTTAATCAGTATAAAAATATAGGGGCAATGTGGTTTTTTAAAGTAAGCGCTGGCGCATATAGAAGATTGAATGTGTCAATTACAAGACAACGAAAATCTCTTAAAATATTTATGGCAAATCCAAAAAGTGACTGGTTGTCAACTTGTAATAAAATCATTGCTGATGCTTATGAAGATAAAGACAGAATAAGAAGCGCTAAACTTTTGAGTACAATAATAGAAAAAAGTAAATATGAAATAAATGAACAGTATGTTGATGACTTATTGAAAGACAATGCTTTAAGAATAGATTCGCCATTAACACAACAGCTATATGATAAACTTTGTTCTTATTATAGCGCAAGACTCAATAAAGATGTGAAAATATATTGCGAAGTCGGTTGGTTAATGCGAGTTCCCGACAGAGAGAGCTTGCAGCGACATAGGAAATATGTTGGATTTCGTTTAGATATTGGTATTTACTCTAAGAATAAACAATGCTTTGTTCTTGGAATAGAAATGGATGGAGCCATGTATCACAAAGGTCATAGACGTGCATTTTGTGATGCACAGAGGCAAGAAACTCTTGAAACTAAAGGTTGGGAAGTTTATCGTATTTGGTCAACAAATTGGATTAACAGTATAGACAGTGAATTTAATAAACTTGTCGTTAAAATAGATAAGTTATTATAATTTTTTCAGTTTCATAAAATTTTGAGATGTTTCTCATTTATTATTTTTTCACATCTTCCAAATCAAAACTTCAATTTTTGATAAGAGAGGTAACAATCTCACCAAATTCTGAAAATAACATCTTACAACTAAGCACTATTTTGATCCCTCTTGAGATTAAATTTTTAACTTCTGATACATATGTAAAATTCAGCGAATTATTAGGTCTAAACAACATCGTATCCGCATAGTTGACTTATACATTAAAAACTTATGAGAGTGTGTTAATTTTTAACATACAAGTTAAAAACTTGACACATTATGAAAAATCTCAAACACGTATTATATAGAGACTTTCGAAAAAATATAATTAATAAAAGAAAAGGCAAGGAAGCGCCTTTTCTTTTATTAAAGAATTCATACGAGATTCTGCAAAAATTTGACAAACCCATAAAAAAGAAGTAGCATTCCCTTGCGAGTGGCAGTCAAACAAAAAAAGTTGTATATTCTTTTCTCGCCGATAGTTTGAATAACTATTGGATTCACATCAACACAAGATTCAACAAATCACATATAACGTTTTTTAAAAAAGATACAAAAAGGTTTCACAAAAGTTTACAACAGGGTTTGTTGTAGCTTCTAATTAAATATACAACAATGCCACTAAAGACTAAAAGAAGAAATGGACGTTGTAGTGTGATTTTGCAATACATTTTTGTTCCTAGCACGGAGTGAAATAATCGAGCCTAATGGCTCAAAAAGTATGGTTTATGAAAAGATTTATTTTTGGAGCTGTTTTGTGTTTTAGTCTATTCGGCATGGTTGGCAATGCTCACGCTGATTTTTTGAGAGAACTAGGAAAGGTTGGAGAAGTTGTTGGTGGGGCAACTGTTAGATTTGTGGTTGGTGGACCTGTTGGTACCGCTGCTGGTGCTGTCGCTGTAGTGTACGCACAAAATTCAAAATAAGTGTGTAATAAGTAAGAAGTTTTTTAGCATTAGTAATCCAATCACTCCCTCTCCATCGTAGTTTGTTGTAGGAGAGAGAGTGATTAGTGGTTAAGTTGATTCAAAAAGGGATGGATAGGGGGATATTATGAAAAGAGTTTTGTTTTCTGTATTGATTTTTTCGTTTTTTGCGACGAATGCGTTTGCTAATTGTATAACAGACATATTGTTTAATAGAGATTGCTCAGTATTTTTTGGTCATGCCACGGCGGACATGGATGTAAACGGTTCTATAGTAGATACCAATGAAGAGTGTCATGGAATAAAACCAGGAGATAAAAACGCAGTTATGGCAGGCGGAGAAACTTTTTATGACATTGGTAAAAATTTTAAAGTATGTACAAAAATGTTTCTAGTATGCTCAGGCTCTCATAAAATTGATCAAACATCTCCTTTGGGTAGAAAAATAGGCGGTAATTTTCATTCAGGATTAATTCCTGCTATGGCTGGCGTAAGTTACAATCGGAATATAAGTGAAAAGTTTAGTTTGAACGGAAAATTATTTTTAGGTTATGGAGCGACTTTTTTTGGCTCACACGCTTATGTAATTGAGAACGGCAAAAAGAATTATTACAAACATACTAGCAAAATCGGGTGTTGTTTTGTGTCGGATTTATCGGTAGGAGCAGAATATGTACTTACAAAGAGATACAAATTGGGACTTGATGTAGGATACAGATTTACACCAAAAACAACAATATCAGATGACATCAAGTTAGATTTTTCAGGTCTTACAGCTGCATTAAGTTGTGCTTTTTAATTTATAAACTATAAACCATCTAAATTTATGGGAATTTATGTCAGCTTATTATGATGACATGAAGGAAATATTTGATAAAATTCAATGTTTACAGAGAATAAATCTGACAAACCCATAGAAAAGATGTAGCGTTTCTTTACAAGTAGCAGAGTCAGACAGAAACAAGCATAGAAGGGGGGACGTGCTCGTTTCTTCTACAACGTTTGCAGTACAATCGTTTAAAGGAGAAATATTCTCTACCTGTATGTCTTTTGAATCTGTTTCTGTAAAATTTACAGGAACAACATTTTGGTGTAAACTATATATCTGAAGTTGCCCGGATTTTTCAGCATCTTCTATTTGCAAATATTGTGATGTTTGCACGTTTATTTTAGGAATTTCTTGCCTTTCTTGAGTTGTCGCTCCGATAGCGCTATCGCGCTCCCTTTCCCGCAACTGCTCAACCAGCCTAACACTAAACTAAACGTTACAGCCTACTTATTGCCTTTTTAAAATTCTTCAATGAACCATCTGTGGTTCTTTTATAACGCGTATTTCTACGCTTCTCCTGATTTGACCGTTTTAGCCCCACCAATTATTTCAAAGTTTTACAATGTTATCTTTATGAAACTTAGTGCAAATATAAGATGTCATTTCTTTTGTTCGTATTGTAGCAAATTAATTTCTGATTATGTTGCTATATCGTAACATAATAGACTTTTCTAGATGCAAGTTAATTGAAATCAAGTAACAAAAAAATCTGGGTAATGAAACTAAAACAGTTTAAAAATAGTATGTATTAAATAGGAATGAAGATTGCATAAATGATTGTGCTTTAGCAAATAAGAAAATCAAAAGATTACTTTTTTGGTATAACACGCAAAGAGGACACAAATCTTTAAATTACAAAACGCTACTCCATTATTTGCAACTCTGTTTTGAAATTCCTAAAATGCGCGTTATGTTGTGGGATTTTATATGAAATTGAATCCATGCTTTATTTTTTGTAAAATCTTCGGGTACGAAAAGGATGATGAGGTCTATGATTATATGAGTTCTCGAAGAGAATCTAGAGAGTGTTCTTTACAAATGCTTTATACGGCTGACAGTTGCAAGATACCTGTTGAAACAGTGTGTGATTTTTTTGGTGAAAATTTACCAAAAATTGAGGATTATAGAGAGTTTGCCGTAAATTTGTTTAAAGGTGTTTGTGATAAAAAAGATGCTATAGATGCCCTCATTCAACAGTATGCAAAAAATTGGGAACTTAAAAGAATGGCGGTCGTTGATAGAAATATTATTCGTCTTGCGATTTATGAGATTATGGCTACTCCAGATACTCCAATTAACGTTATAATAAATGAAGCTGTGGAAATTTCTAAAAAATATTCTACAGAAGACTCAAGTAAATTTGTTAATGGTATTTTGGATAAACTCAAAGTCATAAGGGCTGGAAATAAATTTAAGTAAGCATAGTCACCGCAAATTGAGTTTATACAAGCTATATAATTATGGAAAATATCCAAAACCGCATTAACTATTTAAGAAAAGAACTTGCCCGTCACAACAATCTTTACTATGACAAGAACAGTCCCGAAATATCAGACAGTGAATACGATAGTCTTGTAAAAGAACTTGAACAACTCGAATTAGAAAATCCTCTTTTTGCGTCTCTGAATTCACCTACACAAAAAGTATCGGGCGTTGTATCGTCGTCTTTTGAGCGGGTGAAACATTCATTGCCGATGCTTTCGTTGGACAACACTTATTCGCAGGAAGAAACTGCAAAATGGTATGAAAGAGTTGAAAAAAGATTAAAGAATGAAAATGTAGAATTTACTGTTGAGCCGAAAATTGATGGAGTTAGCGCAAGTTTAACTTATTTGAATGGCGCTTTAATTATAGGCGCAACGCGCGGCGATGGCGAAATCGGTGAAAATATAACGGAGAATATAAAAGCCATACAAAGTATTCCGCATAAACTTAAAATAAACAATCCTCCTGCATTTTTTGAACTGCGTGGCGAAGTCTATATAGACAAAACGGATTTTGAAAAATTAAATGAAGATATAATTAAAGCAGACGGACAGAAGTTTGCTAACCCAAGAAACGCCGCTTCCGGTTCTTTAAGACAAAAAGACGCTCATATTACCGCGGAAAGAAAACTCAGTTTTTTTGTGCATTCATTTGGTAAAATCGAAGGCAAACAATTTCAGAAGCAATCAGAGTTTTTGCAATTCTGTAAAGAATGCGGCTTTGTGTTGCAGGATGATTTTAAAATTTGTCATTCTTTAAAAGAAATATCAGATTTTATGCGCGTTATGTTGAGCAGAAGAGATTTGCTACAGTATGAAATCGATGGGCTTGTAATTAAAGTAAATAGTTTGCCATTTCAGAATGAACTTGGATATACAAATAAAAGCCCGAGATGGGCAATAGCGTTTAAATTTCCTGCAAAACAGGCTACGACACAATTAAATAAAATTCGAGTGCAAGTTGGACGTACCGGCATAATAACGCCATCGGCAATTTTAGAGCCTGTTGCTCTTGCAGGAGTCACCATATCGCATGCGACGCTTCATAATTTTGAAGAAATAGAGCGTCTTAATGTAAATGAAGGGGATATCGTTTTAATAGAACGCGCGGGTGATGTTATTCCGAAAATAGTAAAAGTTGTAAAAAAAGAAAGTGAAAGATTTTTTAAGCCTCCACATAATTGCCAATCATGCGGTAGTGAAATTGTTAAAGAAAGCGAAAGCGAAGTCGCATACAGATGTATAAACCCGGAATGTCCTGCTCAGTTTAGGAGACATCTTATACATTTTGTGAGCAGAAATGCCATGGATATCGATGGTTTTGGTTCTGCTGTAATAGATCAGCTGCTTGAAAGAAACAAAATAAAAACTCTTGCAGATATTTATAATTTAACTTATAGCGATTTTATTGATCTTGAATTGTTTAAAGAAAAAAAAGCCAATAATCTTGTGAAAGCGATTGTTAAAAGTAAGCGTCAGCCTTTAAGCAGATTATTGTTTGCTTTAGGTATCCGTCATATAGGTGAAAAAAGTTCTGAAATTATTGCAAAACGATTTAGAAATATAGAAGTTTTATTTAGCGCAAGTATCGAAGAATTTACAGAGATAGTTGAAATTGGCGAAGTTTTAGCGTTATCTTTAAAAAAGTTCTTTGGCAACAAGACGGTGCGACATGTTGTAGATACTTTGATTGCTGCTGGTGTAAATATGACTGAACCTGAGTCAGAACAATACGGAGCTCTCTTTGAGGGTCAATTATTTATTTTAACAGGAAAACTTGAACATTATACTAGAGAACAAGCAGGTGAGATTATAAAGTCTTTTGGTGGAAGGATTACTTCTTCGGTGAGTAAAAAAATAGATTATGCGCTTGCGGGCGCAGATGCAGGTTCAAGACTTGAAAAAGCAAAAAAATTGAATATAAAAATTATTAACGAACAAGAATTTGAAGAGCTTGTAAAACAATGACAACAAAACAAATTGAAATAATTTACCAAGATGAAAATATTGTAGTTGTAAACAAGCCGTCAGGCGTTACTATTATTCCAGATCAACATACATGCGAAAATAAAACCCTTGTTGAAATATTAAAAAAACAGTTGAATCAAAAAATATGGATAGTTCATAGAATAGACCGCGATGCTACTGGCGTTTTGATTTTTGCAAAAACCCTGCAAGCTCATAGAGACATAAGCATGCAATTTGAAAATTCAAAAGTCCACAAAAAATATATTGTTTTAGTGTCGGGTGCCGTGGAAGATGATGAAGGTTCAATAAGTAAACCTATTCTTATCTCAAGCAGAGATGTTTCCATTGATATAACAGGTAAAGAATCAATAACTAATTTTAAAGTTTTAGAACGTTTTAAAAGTTATACTTTGGTGCAAGCTCTACCTCTTACTAGCAGAAGACATCAAATAAGAATACATTTTTGGAGTTTAGGACACCCTTTGGCAATAGACAGCGAATACGGTATTAGCGAGCCTGTATTGTTATCCTCACTAAAACGAAATTATAAAACTAAGGTCGGTGAAAACGAAAAACCTCTTATTTCAAGACTTACGCTTCATGCCGCGACTTTAACTTTAACGTTGCCAGGAACAAATGAAGAAAAAACTTTTGAATCGTCATTGCCTAAAGATTTTGAAGTTACATTAAAGCAGCTTCGCAAATACGGAAAATAATTTTTGGAGTATATAAAATGTCTAGTAAAGTATATTTTCTTCCTTGGGATAGAAAAGACGAGTTATATAGTTTTTTAAAAACTGCAAGAATATTCAACCATGTAAAAGCAAGAAGTTTTTTAGCGATAAAAATACATTTTGGAGAAGAAAACAATGAAGGTCATATTAAGTCGAAATATGTTGCGCCTGTTGTAAAAATTATCAGAGAAAAAAAAGCTTATCCTTTTTTGACTGATGCAAGTACAATTTACGTAGGTAAGAGATCTGACGCGTATCATCATCTCCTTATTGCAAATAAACACGGATTTACAGTTGATATGTGCGGTTGTCCTATAATCATTGCCGACGGGTTAAGAGGCAACGCAGAAAAAAATGTAGAAGTTAATTTAAAGCATTTTCAAACGGTTGCTATATCTCAGGAAATATACAATGCTGATAGTTTTATGTTTATGAGTCATTTTAAAGGACATGAAATTACAGGCTTTGGCGGAGCGTTAAAAAATATAGGCATGGGTTGTGGCAGCAAAGCCGGAAAATATGCTATGCATCATTCGTCAAAACCTACGATAAATAACAAACATTGTATTGGTTGTGGTAATTGTGTTAGACATTGCTACCAGCAGGCATTGTTGCTTGTTGACAAAAAAGTAGTTATGGATAAAGAAAAATGCGCGGGTTGTGGACAATGTATAGTAAATTGCATATTTAAGGTGTTTGGTCTCAAATGGAGCGAATGTCCATCGACAGTTCAGGAAAAAATAGTTGAGTATGCTTTTGGAGTTTTAAAAAATAAAAAAAGTTCGTATATTAACTTTTTAAATCATATAAGTAAGTACTGCGACTGTTTTTCTTTGCCGGAAAACAAACCTCTTATGGAAGATGTGGGAATTGTTGCCGGTGTTGATCCAGTCGCTGTGGATCAGGCAAGTTATGATTTAGTAAACAAAGCGTACGGAAAAAATTTCTTTAGAAAAATATATCCTAAAATCGATCCGACGATACAATTAAAATATGCTGAAGAGTTAGGTTTAGGCGCGAGAGACTACGAGTTGGTAAACTACTAACTGAAAAAAGGATATTCTGATATAATCCAAGGTTTAAAACCGGCAATTTCAATATCCTAACTGCCCGCAAGCAGCGCTAATATCTGCGCCCTTTGCCTGTCTGATATTTACAGTAATTCCATTTAATTTCAATATGTTTTTAAACTTCTGCACCGCTCCCTGCTCAGGTGTTTTAAACTGAGTGTCTGCCACAGGATTAAAAGGTATAAGATTTACCTGAACATCAGGATTTAAAAGTTCATGATGTCTTAACAATCTTGTCAGTTTGTGGGCATCCGCAACGACATCATTTATCCCTTTAACCAAAATATACTCTATCGTAAGACGAGATCCTGTCTTTTTGAGATAGTATTTACCTGCGTTTAAAATATCTTCTATCTTAAAACCGAAATTATTAGGAATTAATTTTTTTCTCTGTTTTTCATCAACGGCATGAAGAGAAAGAGCAAGACGAACACCAAAATTATCATCCGCAAGTTTTTTTATTGCAGGCGCAACTCCAACGCTTGATAGCGTTATATGTCTTTTGCCTATTCCAAATTCCTTGCTTGATAAAAGAGAATTTAAAACAGAAGTAATATTGTTGAAATTAAGAGTAGGTTCACCCATTCCCATAAACAAAACACCAGAAACTTTTTCTTTGGCATCGTTTTCAATCTGCAGAATCTGCTCTAATATTTCCCCTCTGCTTAAGTTTCTTGCAAGTTTAACTTTTCCTGAAGAACAAAAAGCGCACATCACAGGACAACCAATTTGCGACGAAATACATACTGAATTTTTACCTTTTGCCGGAAGAAAAACAGCGAAGAAATACTTTTTATCTATAGTTTGAAAGGCATATCTTACCGTACCATCAATCATAGATTTTTCTTTTTTTACTATTTTCAGAGTTCTTAATAGAAATCTTTTATCTAGAGTATCCCTTAATTCTTTAGATATATTTGTAAAATCTGCAAAAGAGGATGCTTTTTTCACATAAACCCACTCTATAATTTGGTTAATTCTGTAATCTTGATCTGTTATAGATTTTGCTACAGTTTTAAACTGTGCGTTAGTTAAGTCTAATATATACTTTTTCATATACCTTTATTTATTTTTGATTTGCCTTAAAAATCTTTATTAAATTTTTTGTTGAGCTGTCATGCTTACTGTCCGCCCTATCTTTAAGTTCAGGCAAAATAATATTTGCCAAAACCTTTCCAAGCTCAACTCCCCATTGGTCAAAGCTGTTAATCCGCCACATAATGCCTTGAACAAATATTTTATGCTCGTAAAGAGCAATCAATGCTCCTAGCGTTCTAGGCGTAAGTTCATCGATTAATATGCTGTTTGTAGGTCTGTTGCCTTCAAACGCCTTATAAGGAGCTAATGCTTCTATATTAGCATGCGATAAGCCTGCCGCCATAAGATTTTCAATTACTTGTTCTTTTGTAAGACCAAAAGCCAATGCTTCAGTTTGAGCAAAATAATTTGCCATAAGTTTTTCATGATGGTCGCTAATTTTTTCAAGAGGATTTACAAAACCTATAAAATCACAAGGGATAAACTTTGTTCCTTGATGAATAAGCTGATAAAAAGAATGTTGCCCATTTGTTCCCGGTTCACCCCAAATTATAGGTCCTGTCTCGTAATCAACTCTATTGCCTTCAACGTCTATAGTTTTACCATTGCTTTCCATGTCGCACTGCTGCAAATATGCAGGAAACCTGCGCAAGTACTGACTGTAAGGTAAAACAGCGTGAGTTGAAGCATTGAAGAAATTGTTATACCAAATTCCTAAAACAGCCATAATGATTGGTATATTCTTTTCGTACGGAGTGTTTAAAAAATGATTGTCTATGTAATGAGCTCCATCTAAAAGTTCAAGGAATTTATCAAACCCAACATAACAAGCAATAGATAAACCTATTGCAGACCACAATGAATATCTTCCTCCAACAAAATCCCAAAACTCAAACATATTTTTTTCATCAATTCCAAATTCCACAACTTTTTTTGTATTCGTTGAAAGCGCAACAAAGTGACTTGCAACAGCTTTATCGCCAAATTTGTCTGCAAGCCAATTTCTTGCAGTTAAAGCATTAGTAATTGTCTCAAGTGTGGTAAAAGTTTTTGAAGCTACTATGAAAAGTGTGGTTTCAGGATTTAATTTTTTTAATACTTCGTATATATCCGCGCCATCGATATTAGATATAAAATAAACCTTTGGACCATCAGCATAGTATTCCAACGCTTCGCAAACCATTCTTGACCCCAAATCGGACCCACCTATACCAACATTTACAACATCTGTAATTTTTTTACCCGTTACGCCGCGCCATTTCCCACTTCTTAAATCATTGCTAAATTTTTCCATCTTTGCAAGAACTGCATTAATTTCAGACATTACATCTTTTCCGTCAACATAAATAGAGGTATTGCTTCTATTCCTTAAAGCTATATGCAAAACGGCTCTCTTTTCAGTCCAATTTATTTTTTCACCCGAAAACATTTTTTTTGCATATTCGTTTATATTTGCAGCTTTTGCAAAATCCATTAAAAATTTAAAAGTATCCGAGGTTATCACATTTTTTGAATAATCAAAAGTTATGCCTATATTATTATCGTGTATGGAAAAATCATTAAATCTGTTCTCGCCTTTAAATAAATCTCTTAAATGAATTTTTTTAACTTCTTTATAATTCTTTTCAAGATTTTGCCACTGCAGAGTGTTTTTGAGTTCAAATTTGCTCATCTTCTTTTCTCCATTTTAACAAAACTTCTTCAGTCACTACACATGACCACTACGCAGCGACAAAGAATACTACGTATTGCATTTGTTAATAGTTTTTGATCATCCAAATATCTCTCATCAAAGCATTAGAAGATAATTACTTAGCGTCTTATTGTTTTGTTTGTAAATAACTGCCTCATTTAATACAAACAATCTGCTGAGCAACACGTCTAGCGCCTCTCGGTCTGATATCTCATTCATATTAAATAATTCCGGTGTAAAATCAAAAGTTTTCATATATCCGCTTACTAAACACGCTTCTACTACTCCTCTTACAAATCACACTGCTTCAAGCGTTGTTACATCAGTTTCATCGTCAGATACTGCAGAACATCACAACATAATGCGCATTTTAGGAAATTTAAAGTAGTTGCAAATAATGAATTGGCGTTTTGTAGAGCATTTTAGATACTCCAGGAATGTTTGCGATTTGAGCTGTCTATCGTCTTATAAACATACAACCTTTAAGTTTTAGACGAATTTTTGCTTTTGTATAGAAAAGCGGGCGATGGGACTTGAACCCACGACCTTCTCGTTGGCAACGAGACGTTCTACCACTGAACTACACCCGCAAAATACCCATTTGCAGTTGATTTTTTCAAACTGCTTTTTAAAAACGGAGTGCATTGACTTTATATATGATTTTGTCCATTTTGTAAGCAATTTGTAAGTCCTTATTGCAAATCACAACAAAACTATTGTGTTTATTATACATAATTTTATTACATAGTCAAACTAAAAAATGTTATTTAAACTCTAAAAGTAAAATTTATAGGACGGTTTGCCTAAAGGCGCTAATTTTTAGTGATATGAATATCTTCCAATAAGGTATTGATATCGTTGCTTTTAAAAACTTCATTTCGTATCTGTGCAATAAATCTGTTGTACTCCAAATATATTGTCTCTCCTGAACACTTTCGTTATGGCTTTCGCAAAAATACACAACTGCGCCTTGCCGTATATTCATTTTTTCTAGGAGCGTGGCGCTAGCGAACTTTTAATAGAATCTACTATGGTATTTATTCTGCTCTCCCTTAGTGGGTCTTTTACTTCCTTTCTTTTGTCACGAGCATGCTACAGAGAAGGGAAACTTGCCCTCTTCTTTTACTTGAGGCGCGTGCTCCGGGATATATGGCATTTCTACTTGAAGCAACTCGGGTACAAGTGTCTCAGCCTCAGGTTGAGAATAAAGCACAGGATCGCCCGCCGGTGGCATTACGGTATCTTCTAACGACAAAACCACCGGCTACGCATGAGGTAGGGGATCGGTCACCATTATATCTATTGAATGTTCGTCTGCGTCTTCGGTTATATTCTCTGCGTCTGACGGACTCACGATAGCGCTTTTAAGTCCTGTCTTGTACCTTAAAAAGTCTGACAGGCTTGCAACATTAAGTGATTGAGCTTCCTTTGAGTGACGATAGTTTAGCCGACTTGTGAGTCTTGTCATTTTTTATTTTCGCACCCTTTGATTCTTTCGTACATTTTACCTTATCTGTCTCACAAGTCTTACAACTATCTTCGACATCTAATTTCAACTTCTGCCCACACTTGTTGTCGCTATACTGACAACTGCCTATAAAGAAAAACGATGTTGCTACAATTGCTAATAATTTTTTCATAATTGTTCATCTCCTTTTATTTTCTTTTTCTGTTGGAACACCCCAGAACACGCCCTCTAGCCAATTGTCGTTTTTTTATACATTTAGACTTCATCAGCTCCGTAAAACAATTCCCACTCAAAACCAAAATACTTTTTTCCATTTACAACAATTTCTTTTAATCGCACTTTACCTCATCAACAAACGAGCAGAAAATATATTTTATCTAGCGCTGTCTGTCGTATCTTGGCATTGCAACATCTTGCTCGTCCACAAATCTGTTTTCAACATCGCCATCATTCCTTCCTCAAGCATTCTGCCATTTTTGCCATATTGCTACATCAAACAGACAGATTATTTTTTCTTCATCGCATTTC
>NZ_JAIXMZ010000092.1:0-4063 GCF_020328025.1 Candidatus Endomicrobiellum pyrsonymphae
CCAACCCAGATTATACTGAGCCCATGCATCTCCTTGGTTCGCTGCTTTCCTGATTTGTTTAAACAGAAAAAATTGCTTCGTCATACACTTTTCAAAAATTAAAATACCAAATGGAACTAAAATCAAAAATATTAAGATTATGTATTTTCCCACTTAGACCCTCCTCAAATCTTCATCATTCATAGCAACGCGTTCTACAAAATGTATCCACGATCTTCAATGTTAACTTCCAAACCGCACTCCGCTACTTTTTGAAACTATTTTAATGTTTCAGTATAATCTCCCTCAACTCCTTCTCCACTAGAAATCAATCGCAGATTCCGTTGCTTTTTTGTACCATTCTAATGCTTCCTTATCATCCTTTGGACATCCGTTCTTATTCTTATACATCCGCTACTCACTCCCATCAAACAAACACAATCTTTCTGTTCGCCTTCAGTTCTTCCTATATATTCCTTCCAGCTTACTCTGAGCCTCAACATGTCCTTGGTCCGCTGCTTTCCGATACCACTTTAATGCTTCATTATAATTTTGTTGAACTCCTTCTCCTTTATCATACATCGCTCCCAGATTATTCTGAGCCCATGCATCTCCTTGGTCCGCTACTTTCCTGATTTGTTTAAACAGAAAAAATTGCTTCGTTCTACACTTTTCAAAGATTAAAATACCAAATGGAACTAAAATCAAAAATATTAAGATTATGTATTTCCCCACTTAGACCCTCCTCAAATCTTCATCATTCATAGTAGCGCGTTCTACAAAATGTATCCACGATTTTCAATGTTAACTTCCAAACCGCTTCCAGATTTATCATAATTTTATTATGTATTTTTCAGTATCGCGATACCTCGTCAATGCTTCTGGCATTGCCTCCCTCTCATACCACAGTAACCTCGCTGCTATTCCCTTCAAAGAAAAAGAAATAATGAAACAAGGAAGGGAAATAGTGGAAAGGCAACTGCGATGGAAAGAGCAAATAACATGGATACTTCGCTGCACTCAAGTATGACAGACAAGATGCTTGATAAAATATATATCCTTCACACGTTTGTCGCGATCAAGAGATAACTCCGATTATTCTATTTCTAATTCTAGACCTAAATCTTTTATCATTTGCTTGTCTGCGGCAATATCTCTGCCGTTTGTTGTAAGATAGCCTCCGGTCATCATGCCGTTTGCTCCCGCCTGAAATATCCATGATTGTATATCTCTTAAATGCAATTCTCTGCCGCCACAAATCATAATATCCGGGTTTTGTAAAATTATTCTAAAAACCGCTATTGTTTTTAAAATTTCAATAGGCATCATTGTTGGCAAGTGCGCTAGGGCAGTGCCTTTTATGGGCATGAAAAAATTCATTGGCACGCTGTCTGAGCCAAGTTCTTTTAAAGTGAACGCTAAATCTATTCTGTCTTTTAGGCTTTCTCCCATACCAAAAAGCCCACCGGAACAAAGTTCAAATCCAAATTTTTTTGCTCTCTTTAAAGTGTCAACTCTTTCTTGATAGCTGTGCGTAGAACAGATATTGGGATAAAAATTTTCCGATGTTTCAAGATTGTGATGCATTTTTTTTATGCCGGCTTCTTTTAATTTGATAAAAGTTTCGTCAGATATTTTTCCTATGGAAACGCCTAAATGCGATACTTTTTTATGAGTTTTAAACATTTCGCAAAGTTTTGATATCTCTTCGTCATTTAAAGAGTTTCCGCTTGAAACAATTCCAAAACAACCTACGTTCTCCAAAGCTCTTGTAGAAACTTCTTTGATTTTTTCAGTATCAACAAGAGGATAAACTTTAACATCAGTTTTGTTAAAAGTCGATTGCGCGCAAAATTTACAGTTTTCGGAGCATTTTCCGGATTTTGCATTTATGATAGAACAAACTTTTATTTTATTGCCCTTATATTTTTTACGTATCTTTGAAGATGCCAAAAAAAGATCCTCTGATTCATATCCAAAAAGTTCAAGAGCTTCTTCCTTTGTCACTCGCTTACCGCTTATAATTTCAAACATTAAGTTTTTCATTTTAATTTCCATTTTAATTTTTACAACTTTGGATTTTACTATAAATTTTGTAGCGTTAAATTGTTTTAAAACTCTTTCCAAATTTTCCCTGCAAGTTTTATGCGTAATTATAATTATTTGAGCGCAATCGTTATCACTCATATTAGATTGAGTGAGAATTCCAATTGAAACTTTAAATTTGCCAAGAATACCAGAAATTTTGACAATACGTCCGACTCATCCAAAACGACAAATCTCAAATAATAACAGACTTTGCTTTTACCTGCCGGAAGAACTACAATTTTTATCTTTTTATCGTAAACAACATCGGACATAATTCCCGCGCGCGACGTTTGTGGTGTTTGTAACGATAAATTTTGAAAGATTTACACCATCCGAAACAGCTATACTTGCTACTGGTTGTTGACAAGCGCCTTTTCCGCAATTCCTGATTAGACTCAAACTCTTTGTTTGTTTAATTCGCTTTTTGTAAATTTCCCTATGCGAAGCAATGCATCGTGAAATCTCTTGTCATGCGTTACCAAAGACATTCTTACATATCCCTCACCATGTTTGCCAAAACCTGCTCCTGGAGAAATCACAACACCGGTTTCTTTTACCAGTCTTTCAGCAACGCTTAAAGAGCCTTCTTTTTTCAAACAATTTGGAAGTTCTGCCCAGATATACATCGTACCTTTTGTTTCGCTGGTACGCCAACCTATTTTTTGAAGACCATTCACCATTTTTTTCATTCTTCTTTCATAAATACTTGAAAGTTCTCTTATGCAATCTTGCTGACCGTTTAATGCAGCGATACCAGCAAGCTGCATAAATGTCGGCGCTCCGTAATCTAAAAACGATTTAAATTTTTCAAGAGGATATAAAAGTTTTTTTGCCCCGCAAACCCAGCCTAATCTCCACCCTGCCATGTTGAACGTTTTTGAAAAAGAGTGGAATTCCAAGGCAACATCTTTTGCTCCTTGAAATTCAAAAACTGACGGAGCATAATAATCTCCGAAAGTGAGTTCGGAATAGGCGTTATCGGACACGAGCAAAATGTCATATTTTTTGCAGAATTTTATTGCTTCTTTCCAAAAATCGTTATCCTCAACAACAGTAGCGGTCGGATTATTTGGATAATTTAAAAGCATTATTTTTGCTTTCAAGGCTGTTTTTTTTGGAATCTTTGTAAAATCCGGCAAGAAATTATTTCTTTCAAGCAATGGCATAGAATAAACTTTTGCGCCTGATAGAGCTACGGCATTGAAATGTACCGGATACGCAGGATCGCAAACCAAAGCGCAGTCGCTGGAGTTTAAGTATGACATACATAGATGAGCTATACCTTCTTTTGATCCTATTAATGAAAGAACTTCGTTTTCAGGGTCAAGTTCCACGCCAAAGCGTCTTGCCATCCATTCGGTTATTGCTTTTCTAAATTTTGGCATTCCTTTAGCTTGAGGATATCTATGCGTATTGCTGTGATGCTTTACAGTGTCGCATAATCTATCGACAATATGACCTGGGGTCGGTAGATCAGGATTTCCCATACTTAAGTCTATGACATCAAGATTTTTATCGTAAGCTTCTCTTTTGATTTGATTTATTTTAGTAAAAAGATATGGCGGTATTTTTGATAAATTTTTAGATGGTTCTATGTTGATCATATTTTGTCAAACTCTTTTACAATATCATTTTCCTAAGCATCGTAGTGGGTTTGAAAGAAACTTTTTTTCCATGGGGAATAAGAATTATTTCTCCGGTTTTAAGGTTTCTGCCTTGTCTAGCCTTACATGGCTTAGTCCGAAAATATCCTAATCCTGAGAGAGAAACCGTTTCGCCGATCTTTAACGAAGACTGAATTACCAAAACTAAAGCTTTTATTGCTTTATTTGAATCGCCTTGCGTTAATCCTGAAACAGCAGCAACCTGTTTGATGACATCAAGTTTTTTCACCAAATTGACCCCTCCGCATAAAATAACTGCATTATTTCAAAAACACGTTCATTAATTTTGAGTGGAGCTAAGGGGGATTGAACCCCTGACCTCTTTAACGAAG
>NZ_JAIXMZ010000020.1:0-15247 GCF_020328025.1 Candidatus Endomicrobiellum pyrsonymphae
GGAGTATGTATTGCTTCACGTGAAAATTCCCTCTTTTATTTTAGTATGTATCGCTTCACGTGAAAATTCCCTCTTTTATTTTAGCGCCACTTTTTTTGTTTTGCATTTATAAGAAAACCAACTATACCAAATCAAATGTGATTGTATCATCTCATCAAATACAACTGTTGTGATTATACCAAATCAAAGCTTTTAACAAATCAAGCTATAAAACTATGTGTAATTATATCAAAACTTTTAACAAATCAGCTACAACTATCGTAATTATATCATCTCATCAAATACAACTGTTGTGATTATATCAAATTTTTTAACAATTTAACCTAAAAACATCAAAGATTATAATCAAAAATCAAGCAAAGATTATAGGCAAAAGTCAGGCAAAAAACGAGTACTCTCCACGTCTGAAAGTCAGGCAAAACACCCCCAAAAAACGGCTAATAGGACTCTATAATAAACGGGTACTTTTTGTAGCAAGGGAACTAAGTTCCAAGAGCCAAAGTCCCAAGGAGCTAAGCTCCAAGGGGCTAAGCCCCAAGGGACTAAGTCCCAAAAGCCAATAGCTCAAGGAACAAAGTCCCGGGAGACACAGTCTCAGGGGACAATTTTTTAAAGGAACACTATTTCAAATGAATTAAGTTCAAATGAACAAAGTTCGGAACAAAGCTCCTGGGACAAAGTCCCGAGAAACTTAGTTCGGGACAAAGTCCCGAGAAACTAAGTTCGGGACAAAGTTCCCAAGGGACAAAGTTCCAAAGAAACTTAGTTTCCAAGTCAGCTCACAGGGAGAAGCATATGAGTAGCATTATATCATGGCATACAGAGAAACGCAAATGTAGTTTTCTGAAGCCGTGCAGTTATAATCCTCGCAAAATGAACGATAAAGGAAAAACTGATCTTATAAAATCTATTAAGACGTTTAACTTAGCGGAAATACCCGTAATAAACCTAGACAACCAAATTCTTGCTGGGCACATGCGGATAGCGATTTTAATTGAACTAGGCAGGGGTGACGAGCTTATAGATGTCAGGGTTCCAAACAAACAGCTTAGCAAAAAAGAAGCTGACGAATATCTTTTGCGTTCGAACAAGAACACTGGTGAATGGGACATTAATATTTTAGGAAAAATGTTTAATTTTGATTTTTTAAAAGAGGTAGGGTTCAACGATTTTGAGCTTGATAAAATTTTTGAGCGGTTTTTAAAGGAAGAGGGAGAAGAGTTTAACGCAGGGAAAGAGTACGAAAACATTAGAGAACCAAGAACGAAGAAAGGCGAAATATATATACTTGGCGCTCACCGTCTTATGTGCGGTAGTTGTGCGGACGAAAAAGATTTTGAAAGGCTTATGGACGGACAGAAAGGGAATTTAATTTTCACTGATCCACCATACAACGTTGACTATAAGTCGTCTGCAGGATATTCATACGATTCAAAGAAGTTTGGCGGGACGGATTAAAGAAACTTGCGAGCGCGTTTGAGGTATGCTTGTAAGTTTTTGAAAACCTGTAAAAAATATGCCTATATTTGTTAGCGCTGAGTGTGGACTTTTGCTTGTATAAGAAAAATGTCTATACAGAAAATTGATTTTTAATACTGCGCACATATGCAGTCCAAACAATATGATGATGCAACCGCCGATATATCTCAATATTGCGTTATATTTGCCAAGCAAATTTCCAAACTGACTCACAGACATTCCAAGTCCAATAAAAACAAGAGAAAAACCCAAAATAAAAAGCAAAGTTTTTATAAATATATGCTTTGATGACTTATTTGATGTCTTTAAATCGTCAACTGACATGCCGGTTATAAGAGAAATAAAAGATGGTATTAAAGGCAAAACACAGGGACTTACAAAACTTGTAAGTCCGGCAACTAAACTTACAAAAATAGTAACGTCATTGACAATCATTTTATTAATTTATCTATCGCGTTGCCCCATTCTTTTTCAAGACCAGGCGAATAACCCACATAACGCGCTATTATTTCACCGTTTGTATCTATTATGAGAAACAACGGAAAAGCATTCACTTTATAATCTTTGCATATTTGATCGTTGCCAAGTAAGACGTTGTAATTAATCCCATTACTTTTTACAAACCGCTCCACTGTTGATTGTTTTTCGTTGACATTAATGCCCAATACAATCACGTTAGGATTTGTTGCTTTAGTTTTGTGCAACTCCTTTACGGCAGGGATTGCGACTCTACAAGGCGGACACCAAGTTGTCCAAAAATCTAAAAAAACTATTTTGCCTTTATAAGCAGACAAATTAAAAACGATTCCATTTACATCTTTGAGCGAAAAATCCGGCGCTTTTTCTGCAAATACAGCGCCCAACATGAAACAAACTACAAAAGCGACCAAGTACATTTTTTCTAAGAACATTACCAATGATCCTTATTGTGTATGAGGTTAGCCTACTATGTATGCCACCTACATATAGCATATTTGTAAACGTTTGTCACAGTCAAATCGCACATAAAAAGCGCCGAAAAATGGAAAGAAAGAATGACGAAGCAATCTAGAAGTTTGTCATTCGTCCATCATCAGAGCGATCATACTACCACTTCACTTCATAGCATTCTTCTTCATCTAATCTTTGATACTTTTTCATCCTTCTATTTTACTAATTCTATTCCTGCCATATATCAACATTATTCTCTTTGCTAACAAAAAGTAACTGCCATTACCTAACCTTCTCTTTGTTTATAATGACAAAACTACAGCAATATTGTTTACTTGTGCAAATTTCTGTAGTTGTTTCATTAGCAACTTGAACTTGGGAAGTACGAAGAAAAAATACTATTTCCAAGCTAAAATGCTATAATAATAGTGCTGGTTGATGTTAGGATTTTTTTTGGAGATTATATGGATTTTAAAGCATTGGTGTTCCTCATAATAGGGATTCCGGTTGATAAATCAAGAATTGACAAAAATGCCAAATATTCTCCATCGTATAAAATATATACAAAAACAGGAAAACGACTTAGGTTTATATATGCAGTATCATTCGTTTGATGAAAGTTCAAGTTTAGACAAGGATTCAAACGGAAATTCATATAGTGTTTAAAACAGATAATGTAGTCAACTAACTTTATATTGATGCATTGCGTTAGTTCAAAAATAGATGCAATGCGGGCGGAGTGACGAATCAATAGCTCATTCCTCTTGCTAGGAAATCCAACGACGCAGCGCGCTACGATAATGGTAAACGATATGCTCATAGAAATAATAGACACAAGTTTATCTGAAGAACAAATATGGAATGATGATGCAACTTTAGAAAATGGGATTTTATATAAAAACAATGAAGAAAAAACAACATCTTTTTATCACTATTGAGGGCGGTGAAGGATCTGGTAAAACTACGCAGTCGCTGCTTCTAAAAAAATATCTTGAACAAAAAGGTTATGAAGTGTTGCTTACAAGAGAACCCGGTGGCACTGTTTTGGCTGAATCTATGAGGCGTATTCTTTTAAACCCAAGCTCAAACCTTGTTCCGCTCAGCGAATTGTTTTTGTATGAGGCTGCAAGGGCTCAGCACGTGGAAGAATTTGTTTTGCCCGCTTTAAAGACCGGTAAAGTTGTTATTTGCGATAGATTTATAGATGCCACGATGGCATATCAAGGTTATGGCAGAAAACTAAGCTTGTCGCTGATAAATAGGCTTAACATAATTGCTTCTTTTGGGTTGATGCCAATGTTGACAATATATTTGGATATAAAGCCTTCTAGAGGTTTAAATAAAGCAAAAAAACTAAACAAAGAATCATACGTGGGAATTGGTGATAGAATTGAAAGAGAATCTATGCAATTTCATAATGATGTAAGAAACGGCTACTTAAGCCAGGCAGGCAAATATCCGAAAAGAATTAAAATTGTCGAGACGCAAAAAACCCCGAAAAATACACAAGCCATAATAAGAAAAATTATAGATACGGTATTATAATGTTTGATAATATATTATGTCAGCAGAAAATAAAAAAAGTTCTTTTAAACCAAATAAAAAGCGGTAAAATTGCGCATGCTTATATCTTCATGGGTCAGGACGGCGTAGGAAAACGTCTTATGGCTGTTGAGTTAGCAAAAAATTTAAATTGCGCAACAAATAATTTTACAAAGACTGATATCGGTGCTTGTGGCAGATGCGTTTCTTGTGAAAAAGTAGCTAAGAACATTCATCCTGATTTGCATTTTATAGATTTTGCTAAACAGGCTGAGCTTGAAGACGAGGATTTAGAAAAGCAAAAAATATTAAAAATAGAAACAATAAGATACATGCAAAAAAAAGTTGCCACAAAGGCGCGCGAGGGAAAATGGAAGGTTTTTATTATAGAGCCCGCCGAAAAAATGAACCTAGCGGCGGCAAATTCTCTTCTTAAAACGCTTGAAGAACCTCCTGAGAATACTGTTATAATTTTAATTGCAAAACATAAAGAAACAATACCTAAAACAATAGTTTCGCGTTCTCAAACGTTGTTCTTTCAGCCTCTAGGGCAAAATGAAATGTCAACTTGGCTTATGCTAAACCATTCTTTGGTCCCTGTAAAAGCCCAGGAGATAGCTGAATTGAGCGAAGGATCTTTAGAGAATGCTATAAAACTTGTTAATGAAAAAGAAAGCGAAGGGTTTTCTTCTATATGGCATAAATTAAAAACTCAAAAATTCTACATCTCAGACCTTTTGGAACTTTCCAAAAATGCTGCAAGACGCGACGCGTTGGGGTGCGTTGATTCAATGATGGTCGAAGCAAAGAAAGAGTTTAGAATATATCCTCAAGGAGCGGCGCTTGCATTGGAGTTTCTTAATGCTTCAAGGGCTAAGTTACTTCAAAATGTAAATGCTCAAACAGTTTTAGATAATTTGTTTTTTGATTTGTATGATCTGTCAAATAATTAAAAGAAGACATAGAAAAATAATAGAATATTTGCTCGCTAGTACCAAGAGTTTTTTGATTTAAAAAAATATTTGTAATATTATAGAATGTACAGATATATGAAGGTTGACGGTATTGCCTATTTGTTTATTATCGTAAGTTTATGTGTAGCATTCGAAATCGCACAGGAGATATAATTATGCCAACGGTCGTTGGAGTAATGCTTAGAAAAATCAAAGATAAAATATATGCCGATGTAAGGCGTTTTGATTTAAGATTAAACGATGAAATTATCCTCGTGACAGATCACGGTGTTGAAGTTGGAGTTGTCTGTGAAAGAGCGAAGAATATTCCAAAGAGTAAAGATCCCGTAGGTAAAGTTTTAAGAAAAGCGATGGATGAAGATAAGAAAAGAGTTGCCGATAATGAGAGAAAAGCTTTGAAAGCGCATGAAATTGTAGCGCAAAAAGCTGATGATCACGGGCTTGATATGAAGACTACATATGTTTACTACACTTTTGATTGTTCTAAGCTTTTTGTTTACTATACTTCTGAGACGAGGGTTGATTTTAGAGAACTCATTAAGGACCTGGGGCATATTTTAAAAACAAAAATACAAATGGTACAGATAGGCGTAAGGAACGAGTCTAAAATGATTGGTGGAGTAGGTACCTGCGGACAAATTTTGTGTTGTCAGGGTTTTTTGAAAGACTTTAATTCTGTAACTATAGACATGGCTAAGGAGCAGGATTTGTTGTCAAACACTGCAAAACTTTCAGGTCTTTGCGGCAGACTTATGTGTTGTATATCTTATGAAAATGATACATACAAAACAGTTAAAAAAGATTTGCCGGAGATAGGAACGATAATTGCAACTCCGGAAGGCAAAGCAAAGCTTACCGCTATAGATTGCATAAGGGAAAGGGTGACTGTTGATTTTGGCGACAGAATATTTAAAAATTTTACAATAAAACAAATCAATGATAATAATCATAAGGAAAGCGACAGATGAAATTTTACATAACAACGCCTATTTATTATGTAAACGATATCCCTCATGTAGGGCATTCTTATACAACCATAGCCGCTGATATTTTGGCAAGATGGAAAAGATTAAATAATTATGATGTTTTCTTTCTTACAGGTACGGACGAACATGGCGCAAAAATTGTGGCGGCGGCGAAAGAAAAAGGCAAAACCGCTTTGGAGCTTTGTGACGAGATGAGCGCAAAGTTTAGAGAAGCTTGGGATCTTTTAAATATTTCCAATACAGATTTTGTGCGTACTACGGAGCAAAGACATGTTCTTGCCGTAGATAAAGTGGTGCAGACTTTGTTTGACAAAGGATTTATATTTAGCAGGAAGTACGAAGGACTTTACTGTGTAGGATGCGAGAGATTTTATGCTCAAAAAGATTTAGATGAAAATGGCTGTTGTCATTTTCATAAAACAAAACCTGTATTACAATCTGAAGAGAATTATTTTTTTAAACTGTCTTCTTTTCAAGGGTCTCTTTTAGAAAGAATAACAGACAAAAATCATAAAGAACATATAGATATTCAGCCTGAGGAAAGAAGAAATGAAATTATAGGAAAATTAAAACTTGGTCTGGAAGACGTAAGTTTTTCAAGAAGCGCAATTGAATGGGGAATACCGCTTCCTTTTGACAAAAAGCAAACAGTATATGTTTGGATTGACGCTTTGATAAATTATGTAACCGGGATTGGCTATCCAGTAGATGAAACAAAATTCCAAAAGTTTTGGCCGGCAGACGTACATTTAATGGCTAAAGATATTTTATGGTTTCATTCCGTAATTTGGTCGGCAATTTTAATAGGCGCGGATCTTCCCCTTCCCAAAAAAGTATATTCGCACGGTTTCTTTACTTTGAATGGTAACAAGATGTCAAAATCTTTGGGAAACGTTATATCCCCAAAAGAACTGGTTGACAAATACGGTGTTGATGCCGCTAGGTATCTTACAGTTACGCTTATACCGTTTGGTCCAGACGGCGATATTTCATGGCAAGGTTTAACTTTAAAATATAATACAGATTTAGCAAATAATTTAGGAAACTTAATTTCAAGAACTATCAAAATGGCAGAAAAATATTTTGACCTTTTAGTTCCTCAAACAACCCCTAATTTATGGCTTGCAAAAAATGTGGCGACGCTTCTGCAGGAGAGTTTTGCTCCAAATATGGATAATATACAATTACATAAGGCCGCTGAATCTTTGCAGAATGCAATTACGCTTGTAAATAAACAAATAGAAACTGACGCTCCGTGGAAACTTGCCAGAACAGATATGGTTAAACTTGCAACATGTATTTATTCTTATTTACAAGCTACAGATATTATTGCGATGCATTTGCTGCCGTTTATGCCGACACTCTCTGAAGAGATATGGCGTATAACGGGGGCAACGGGTAGCATAATTGAAACTGCAAAAAAATATTTTACAGATCGCATAATTCCCGAAACCGGTTTTTCAGTCGCAGGCTCTCAGTTGAGAGTTTCTGGAATTTTGTTTCCTCGAGTTACGGAGTAATTAATAGTTTTCATACAGAGAAAGGAAAGAGAAAAAACGTTGTAGTAAATTCCCATTTCTTTGAAATGGGCGGCGAGTGTGGCTCGACGAGGTATTATAATAGGAGATACATAAAAAAGATTCTCTTGTGAGTTAATCTTGTAGCAGGCATGTATTGATCTTGAAATGTGATTTATGCAGGAGGTCTATTAAAGAGAAAGAAATGATAATTGATACTCATGCTCATGTGTCTGATGTAAAATTTGACGAAGATAGAGAAACTGTTATACAAAGAGCTTTTGATTCTGGGATTGATAGATTAATTGAAATATCCTGCGAAATGCATTATTGGGATAAAGCCTTAGAACTTTTGAAACGTGATAATATTTTTGTGGCGTTTGGAATTCACCCCGTTCATGCGACTCAGGCGACAGCAACAGATTACAGTAAACTTAAAACTTTAGTTCAAAATAAAAAATGCGTAGCGGTGGGCGAATTTGGATTGGATTATCATTATGGCGCTTCACCGCAAAATATTGTTACCCAAAAAGAATCGCTTGTCAAACAGCTCGAACTTGCGACTGAATACAAGAAACCTGTTATTATTCATTGTAGAGACGCTTATGATGACATGATTGTTTTCTTAAAGGAATATAAGAATATTATACCCAAAGGCGTTATACATTGTTTCTCTGGGAGTCCGTATCAGTCGGAAGTGTTCGTTGAAATGGGGTTTATGCTTGGTATTGACGGACCCATAACGTATAAAAAGTCAGACATTTTAAAACAAGTTGTTTTAGAAACTGATATAAGTAAATTATTAACAGAAACAGACTGCCCTTACCTTGCTCCACAAAAATACAGAGGAAAGAGAAACGAGCCGTCTTATGTTGTTGAAATTGCAAAAGAAATTGCCACAATAAAAAATATGTCTGTCGAAGAAGTTTTGCAAATAACGACGCAGAACGCAGTAGAACTTTTTGGAATATAAAGTTAGTAGGGAGATATAGTATGAATACCATTTCTTATGTTTTCGGAAAGAATTTATACTTAAATATAACTAATAGATGTATGATGGCATGCCCATATTGCGTAAAGCGCAAGTGGTCTAATAAATTCAACGGAAATAATTTAAAACTTGAAAAAGAACCATCAAGCAAAGAGGTTATGGAATCTATTGAAAATCCTAAAAAATATAATGAAATAATTTTTTGCGGATACGGCGATCCTTTAGTTAGACTTGAAGAAGTAAAAGAAATTGCAAAATGGATAAAGGATAATGATGGAAAAGTAAGAATTAATACTGCCGGTCTTGCGAACCGTTATCATGGCAAAAATATTTTGCCGGAACTAAAAGATCTCGTTGATATTGTTTCCATAAGTCTAAACGGCGCAACGCCACAAGAACACAATAGACTTAATAATCCTATTTATAAAGAAGAGTCTTTTAACGAAATATTAAATTTTGCTAAAGAGGCAAAAAATTATATACCTGAAGTTGTGATTACAGCCGTAGAATTTCCGGGTTTTGACGTTTCAAAAGTTTCAGCTCTTGCAAAAAAGATTGGGGTGCGCTTTAGGTCGCGTCCTTATTTAAGTGAGAATGAAGAGTAGATTGTTTATAAATTCGATAAAATTATTATTTGGTTCATTTGACGTTTTCTACACATAAAAAGCTTTATAAATGATGTAATTTGGCTATATTGTTTTTAATATCTGTGCTATAATGAGAGTATGGTGAAAGGTGGAAAAGTATAGATAAGGATTCTGATATTGTTTTTAATATCTGTGCTATAATGAGAGTATGAGTAATATTTACGAGAAAATTAGTGATTTAGCAAAAGGGTATGCAGACAATTTGAAAGTTATTATCGGCTCTCGTTTAGAAGAAATGAAATGTGACAATATCTCGCATTATCTCATATATCTGGTATTGGGATACACACCCATCCGAATAATGTTCTATTATCCGAATCGTTCTCAGGCTATAAAAATACAGCAAACTCTCGAAACGATTTATTCCGGAGTAGGTGGTAGCTACTACTATGGAGATAATGCGTGGAAGTACATTGAAGCTAAAACTCAGATAAATTTGCTTGGCATATTGAGTAAAATTGCCAACAATACAACAAAGGGCTGATAATGGTAATCAATGGCGATGGCTTAACAGAGATGAAGAAGATGGACAGTGAGTCTATTGGCTTGGTCTATCTTGATCCGCCGTTTTTTACGCAGTGCAGGCAGACGCTGAAAGATAAAAACCTAAATGAGCATTCTTTTGATGATCAATGGGCAGGTATAGAAGCCTACAAGTCATTTATGAAAGAGCGACTATCAGAATGCCAAAGAATCCTAAAAAAAACAGGCAGTATATTTCTTCATTGCGATAGGTATGCCTCTCATCATTTGCGAATAATTTTAGATGAAGTTTTTGGCGCACGCAATTTTCAAAGTGAGATTATTTGGAGCTATAGGCGATGGTCAAACGCAAAAAAAGGTTTGTTAAATGCGCATCAAGTTATTTTTTTCTATAGCAAAACAGATAAATTTACTTTTAACCCAATTTATAATGGGTATTCCGAAGCTACAAATATTGATCAAATATTCCAAAAAAGAAAACGAGATGCAAATGGGAAGACCGTATATCGAACATCAGAACTCGGTAATTATGAATTGATAGAAGAAAAAAAAGGCGTTCCTCTTTCTGACGTATGGGAGATCCCGTACCTAAATCCCAAAGCCAGAGAGAGAGTTGGTTATCCTACTCAAAAACCTATTTTACTGTTAGAACGAATAGTAGAGATAGCATCAAATCCTGGCGATACGATATTAGATCCTTTTTGCGGTAGTGGGACAACTCTTGTCGTGGCGAAGTTGCTTGGGAGAAAATACCTAGGTATTGATACTTCTCCTGATGCGGTTGCGTTATCAGAAAAACGATTGGAGAACCCCATTAGGTCAGACTCTACATTGTTGAAAAAGGGCAGGTTGGCATATTCCAACCAAAATACAGAAATCTTGTCCTTACTAAATCAAATTGAAGCAGAACCGGTTCAAAGGAACAGAGGTATAGATGGTTTTTTAAAAGTAAACGGCAAAATGATACCCGTTCCCATTCGTATCCAGAGAAAAGACGAGACTATTGAGTCGGCAAAACAACAATTATCAAAAGCTATTCAAAAAAATGGATTCAAACGTGCTGTGCTATATCAGACAAATGACAAGACCGAGATGCCTTTATTTACGTTATCCATATCTAACACGCCCAATTATCAGCTGTATGTATATAACACTATTGACGCAATTATCCGCAACAAAAGTGTTTTGATCTATGAGCGATGAAGTCTTTTTAGTTAGAGATGTTGTAAAAGATACTTCTAACAACGAACGTCCTAATTGTTGCTGAGTTGCGGAATCGAAAAATGGGCAAATTTCTTTGACATGCCGAGGGCGGGACTTGAACCCGCACGTCACATAAGCAACTTGAGATTTTGAGTCTCACGTGTCTGCCATTCCACCACCTCGGCTTTAAAGAAGCGTAAACCGATTCGTTATTCTATAATAAAAAGCTCTGTAAGTCAAAAAACTGCGCCATAGACAGCGTGATAAGTCTAGGAGGGGGTTGCAAAATGTTGCAGAATATGATAGTCATAGCAATTGTGACTGTTGTGGTTGTTCTTTTAATAAGACAATTGAGAAAGGGTAGTTGTGGTGGTTGTAATATTTGTAAAAAGGGGGAAAGAGACAGGGAAGATTTTGGTTGTAATAGTGATTGTCCGTTAAAAAAATAATTGCATGAGGGAGAAGTTGCTTATGAAGAAATTTTTTTCGGGTTGTATTGTTTTCGTTTTAGTGTATGGTTTGTTTCTGTCTCAAAATGTTTTTGCGGCGACTACTGCTGAGGAAATCGCTTTACTAAAAGATGAAGTAGCAAAGCTCAAAATAGCAAATTGTTGTTGCGCATCTAGAGAGTGTACCTTGTCTTCGCTTGGTCTTACATCGGAAGGTTATGGTACATTTGTTGTCCAGGGAACGCCTAAAACAAATACTACGGGCAAACACGCTGTAAACAGTTCTTTGCTTTACGGATGGTCTCTCACCAAAAAAGTTTCAGAGGATTCGTTAGTATATATGCGTATTAAGGGGGCTGTTGGTTCTGGATTGAACAACGACGACAACAACAAGTTAAACTTAGATTTGTACAGCAATATAAACTCTGCTGCAAGTCCCACAGGCGATAATTTACAAATTGTGGAGTTTTTGTATCATCAAGATTTGTTTAATAAGAAGTTGCAACTATTGTTTGGTAAATTGAACCCTACTGCATATTTTGATGGCAACAAAATTGCAAATGATGAAACTACGCAATTTTTAGCCTCAATGTTCTGTAATAATCCTGCAATCGCTTTTCCATCTTATACATTGGGACTGAGAGCGATGTATTCTCCTGTAAGTTTTCTTGATATTGAATATGGCTATTTTAGCCAGGATGACAAAAATTGGAACAACATAGATAAACATAATTTCAATATTGTAGAAGGGACATACAAGATATCAGATACGGGAAATTATCGTTTTATGTATTGGAAAACTTTTGGTAATGAAGAAAAAACTTTTGGATATGGTCTGAGTTTTGATCAATCCTTAAGTAAAATTATTACGCTATTTGCAAGATACGGACATCAAAACCCGCAAAAAACTAAAGGAGAAGCTTGTAATATTTTAGATTCTTGGAGTTTTGGCGCTCAGTTGAACGGCGGTTTGTGGACTAGAGATATGGATAAGATAGGAATAGCTTTTGGGCAAAATATTCCGTCAAAAAAATGGGCCACTTCGTGGAATTGGTGGAATCGTTCGACAACTCCTGAAACACAGACTGAGTGCTACTACAGTTTTTATTTGAACAATAACGTAACTTTAACGCCTGTTGTACAATGTATATTTAAACCTTACGGTGGCAAGGACTATAATGACAATATTTGTACGTTCGGAATTAGAACGAACATAACTTTTTAGATTAGAGTGGAATCAGCGTTTATGCTAATTGTAAACTATGTTGCGATTTCATTAAAAAAATGCAAAACAATGAACTACAAGTTAAAGATCTCTTAAACACAGAGATAAAAACTGCAACAGCTCGTGTACGCGCTTAAGTACATGAGCTGTTGCGTAACAATAAATTCAAGTGGGAGTCGTCGTTAGCTATATTGCGCGCTTCACTTTTAACATTCCGTCTATTCCTGTACGAACGCCTGCATGACATCGCCCGCCAAAATCTATTAAAAACTTATCTACGTTCACTGTTACTCCAAACTCTCCCATTCCGCTACCGCCTTTTAGCGCAGGCGCATTTATATCAAAGCCTGCTAATGTCGCATCTACTTTCCCTGCAAACTCATATTCAAATGCTCCTCCTACATACGGTTTAAATACTTCTGTCGCTTCATATGTCAACTTTGCTCCTAATCTTATCCTGTGTGAACTTGTATCGGCAAATTTTATTATTTCTTTTGTTGGTAATTCCACATCTTTACTTCTTTGATGTGTAAAAAAATACTTCCCACTTACGTCTAGTCCCAACTTATTGTTTATTTCATAAATATATCCACTGCCTATATGCGTTCCTAGGTACATTCCATCACAGTTATACGACGCTGGTTTGTTAAGAAATTTTATGTCATCGCTGTGAAAATTACTCTTTGCGCTACCTGCTCTTCCTGATACTTCAGCATAAAAATTATTGCTGAAATCAACCCTCCCTAATAAACCTCCGCCTGTATATTGCGCTATTGCGTTCGCTTTTACATCTTTTATATCGTCGAACGCTATTGTGTTTAAAGATTTATATTTGCCGTCTCCGTGTTCTATAAATGCTCCTGCCGTTATTTTGTGGTCTTCTAGCTCAAATCCTTTTGCTCCTCCTACCACTAACGACACTCCGCTAATGTCTATATGCAAACCTGTATCATACTTAGATTTCCCACCCACAAATGCAACAAACGGCACAATGTCTGACATATTTGAGATACTGTCTAAAGACGTAACTGCTGCGCTTATTCCTTCATCGGCAATCAGTTCACTGCCCTGTCTTATAAACGCTATACTTGCCAATAGTTCACCATTGTTATTGGCATTGCCTTTAGTAGCATAGCCGCCATAGACATTTCCATTAATAGTAGTTCCATCGTAAATAGTTACAGAATTGTTATTGGCATTGCCTTTAGTAGCATAGCCGCCATAGACATCTCCATTAATAGTAGTTCCATCGTAAATAGTTGCAGAATTGTTATTGGCATTGCCTTTAGTAGCATAGCCGCCATAGACATCTCCCTTAACATCACTGGATACATACATACGATTGCGATTTGGATATAGCTTATTATCGCTTCCGTTCTTGTTCTTACTGTTACCATAAACAGAACCATCTGTTGCTTTTTTAATGTAAGTGTCGTGATATTCATTGTTCGATTGTGCAAAAACAACACTAGACAAAACAAAAAGGAAACAAACGCTTACTACAAAAGACAAACTCAAAAAAAAAGATATTTAAAACTAGAAAAACTCACGATAAATGGTAAGAAATTCAACTTGCCTCTGCTCTTCACTAAAAATCTCCCGAGGTATCAAGTAACCAAGATGTTTTCTTGGTCTGTTACTAAGCCGATTTTAAATGTTGTTAATTTGTTCAGGTTAAGGTGAATATTGCCAAATCAGACGACAACAAGCAAACAACAATCAAGATATCGAAAAATATCTTAAAGATTTGTTTTATAGTTCCGTGCTTGTACTAATTTTGACTTATAGAATATTCAGGGAACAAAATCTAAAATACAATATTCTATCGACTACAAACAAAAATGTTATGGTGGAGCCAGCGGGAATCGAACCCGCATCTTATCGTTGCGAACGATACATTCTCCCGTTTAACTATGGCCCCACTAAGTAAGATAAGTAATATCAGAAAGTTGTTTTGGGATCCGTATTGTAGCAATGTTTTAACTTTTTTGTACAGTTGTCTCAGTACTTTTGTCAGACAAAACAAAAGTATCAAGGATTCTTGCCGCTGAGCGCATTCTCCATCTCGCACTCTAGGACAGCAGAATTGCAACTACAAGTCACTAAAACTCAAAGCGAATAAATACCCCATTATTTTTTAGTATCTTTTAAACAATCTGGCAAAAGTGCGGATGGCATTTGCAGATATAGAATTAGTTGTAATAAAATAAGAGGTGTGAACAGAATAGACAAAGAGAAGGTATAACAATGTTGCTCCTTTCGCAAACAACGATAGGCATGCATTAGTAGCTTGAATCGTTGGGATGTTTTTATTTACGAGTTGTGTACAAAGAGACTTTGTATAACTTTTAAGATTGAAATGTTAAAAGTAAGTGATTGAAAAAATAAGGGATTAAATTTGTATAATGACAACAGTTGTAGTTTGATTATTTAAAAGAGGACGAAAATAGAATTTAGATTCTGAAGTATAAAGTAAGAAGGGTTTAAAGGGTCTGAACTACAAAAACAGAAGGGGATTTAGAGTGATTAATTTCAAGAGAGTGGTAAGCATAGTTGTAGTATTTAGTTTGGTGTTGAGTTCATGCGGAGGAAACAAGAATAGTGGTAGCGGAGTAAGTGGGCTAGGAAGGAATGTAGCGTTGAGTATATTTGAGAACGACATTAAAACCGTTGGGAGGGCAGAGGATGTAGTGCGAGATGGATCGGCTATGAAGTTGGTTGGTAGTCGGTTTGAAAAGTGTGATCTTGACAGCGCCACTGGGGAAACAGTATGTGTGAATAAGGGAAGTACCTCGACTGTTAGGTTTAAAAGCATGAAATA
>NZ_JAIXMZ010000020.1:15257-15574 GCF_020328025.1 Candidatus Endomicrobiellum pyrsonymphae
TCCATAAAACCGTATTTCTGGAGACACACATACTTCGCTTCCTTCTACCTGCGATTCACATTCGACCAAAAGAGGCGCACCACATCCTTACCCACCTCCCACAAGCGCACATTGCAAATCCTTGCCTTCAAAAAGTCGATCACCGTATTTCATGCCTTTAAACCTAACAGACGAGGTTCCACCCTTATTCACACATACCGTTTCCCTAGTGGCGTTGTCAAGGTCACACCTTTCAAACCGACTACCCACCAGCTTCATAGTCGACCCAACTTGTACTACATCCTCTGCCACCCCAACGGTTTTAATGTCGTTCTCAA
>NZ_JAIXMZ010000093.1:0-3859 GCF_020328025.1 Candidatus Endomicrobiellum pyrsonymphae
AAAAAGCACAAGAAGCACAAGAAGCAAGATTAGCCTCTTATGAATATAAAAAAGTCAAAAATAAATTAATAACACGGATATTTGAAAAACCTAAAAGATTTCCAGGGAATATACTACTTAATATGAAATTGAGTGTAATTAATGGAAAACTGCACTATTATGATTATGATACGGATAGAAAAGATTGGCGTTGGAAGATCATAGGTTGGAAGACCACAGGCACGGAAATAAGCGATAGTGATGTTACTAAAGCACTAAATGATTTTTTTGATAAAAATCCGGACAAATATGACGAACTAATTGAATCTTCCCATTTTCATGTTCGTACAGAAGTAGAACGCAAAGCTAGAACACTAAATGCTATTTTGGGTGTTAGACCAACTAATAGAAAATATTTCGAACTAAAAGAACAATTAAGACAAAAAATAAAATCAACTCCTAAGGAAAAAAGAGTTTCAGTAATAACCGACGATATAGCAAGCCTTTTTGATACTTGGATTAACCTATATGGGGACATATTGGACATATCCACCATAGGCAAAAAGATTAAAATATCTGAGGAAGAATTTAATATACGAGTAGATGATTTTTTTGATGATGATATAAATGATGAACTACATGATGGGGGGGAATGGTGGAGTCGCTACTACGGATATAAATGATGAACTACATGATGGGAATGGATGGTGGAGTCGCTACTACGGAACATGGCGAATTTGGAGCGAAGAGCCGCCGAGCTTATAGCGGAAATATACAGCAGTCGCAGAAAAGTGGCGCTGAAATAGATACTAGTGATAGTGTAACGTATATAGATGCGTTAGGGGCTGGTATAACAAACAACAGGTGCTGGAACTATCGTGGCACTAGTTACAGGAACAACCGTATCTAATGCGGTACTCGCTTCGGTAATGCCAATGTATGGAGCGTATTTGGCGGAACTTGAGGTAGAGCTAGAGTTGCTTCCTCTGCGTGGCTAGTGCTACAGGAGCTACTAACGCGTCTAGCGCTTATGCTACAGTTGCGAATTACAAAAAAGAAAAGATTCGTTGAGTATATGGAACATTATTGGTGTTACAGAAGGCGATTAAAAATGTTTTGACAAAAATGGCGACTCAATATCTAATGAGGAAGTTAATCTTTTATATCGGCAGGAATATGACAGGAGACAAGCAAAATATTAGCGATATTTCTTACTTAGAATACGAAGCTATAAAGGAAAGTCTTGGGCTTCGTGATAATTTAAATGGCAAGTACTTTGATAAAGACAAGGATGAAATATCGTACGCGAAGTTTAAACGATTAATTTTAGATGAGTACAATAGCAGAAAAGCAAACAATAACAAACCTAAATATAATCTTACTCAAGAAGAAAGCGACGATATAGATAAAACTCTTGGCGTTACGTACGATAAGGAAGAAGAGCGGAAGGAGAAAGAGTAGAGGCGTTGGGGCGGGCGGTGGCGAGGGCGGAGGCGAATCTGCCGAGGGAGGACGTGATGAGGAAGATGATGACGAGGATAGCGTGGGGAGCGTGGCAGTGAAAATAATCCGTCTGCATGATGTAGCAACATGGCGAAATGGCAGGATGCTGAGGATAGAAGCCACTATGATTTATGCTCGTTTATCAAAGGAACATTTGAGAAAATCAATAGATATTTTGGACTACAATATATGATGATAAGGCTAAAATAAGACTAATTGTGAGTGAAAAAAATAAATTGAATATTTCCCAGGAAGATGTGAAGAGCTCGTAAGAGCGATGCCAACAAACAACGTGGTTTTAAATAAAGTAGCGCCCATGTCAAACGATTGGAATAAGACTAAGAATAAAGATCTATAAATAGGACATAAGAAAATTAGCCTCATACACTAGCTATGCGCTCTTTTTATATTTGCTCCTATTTTTTTGAGTTTTTTTTCAAGCATATCATAACCCCTGTCTAAATGATAAATTCTTGAAACAACAGTATTTCCCTCCGCGGCAAGTCCTGCTAAAACAAGAGCTGCTCCAGCTCTCAAGTCCGACACCATCACAGGCGCGCCTGAAAGTTTTTCAATGCCATTTACATTTACAGTTTTTCCATCTGTGACTATATCAGCGCCAAATCTTTGAAGTTCGGCAACATGCATAAACCTGTTTTCAAAAATATTCTCGGTTATCTTCGATTTTCCTTTTACAAGACACATCAAAGCCATCCACTGGGCCTGTACATCCGTTGGAAATCCCGGATAAACTTCAGTTTTAATGTTCTGCGGTTTTAAGGTTTTTACCCATTTTGCAGCAATTGTATCTTTTGTTTCTTTAATACTCATACCGCATTTTCTTAATTTATCGCTTACAGCTTTTAAATGTTTTGGAACAACTTTTTTAAGAGTTACTTCGCCTTTTGTAATCGCAGCTGCAATCATATATGTTGCAGCTTCTATTCTGTCAGGAATTACTTCATGAATAAAACCGTGAAGCTTATCTACGCCTTCTATCGTAATTTTCTTTGTCCCTGATACTACAACTTTTGCGCCCATCTTATTTAAAACGTTTGCCAAATCTTCTATTTCAGGTTCTTCAGCAGCGTTAATAATTGTAGTTTTACCTTTCGCCAAAACTGAGCAAAGCAACGCGTTTTCAGTTGCGCCAACACTTGGGAATTTAAAGTTTATAGCAGTTCCTTTAAGTCCTTTTTCAGCAGAAATTTTTACGTATCCGCCTTCCACTGAAATTTCTGCGCCCAATTTTTTAAATACATCTAAATGAATATCTATGGGTCTCGCGCCTATTGTGCATCCGCCAGGCAAAGATACATCAACTTTCTTAAGTCTTGCAAGTAAAGGTCCCATTATTAAAACGCTTGCGCGCATTTTTCTTACTAAATCATAGGGAGCCACATGTTTATATCTACAGGAAGAATAAGTTTTTACAACATTCCCTTTTTTAAGGGTTTTTTTGCCTATAAAATTTAAAAATTCAATCGTGGTATCTATGTCTGCAAGAGATGGAACATTTGTTATCGTTACAGACTCATCTGTAAGTAACGACGCAAATAAGATAGGTAAAGTAGAATTTTTTGACCCAGAAATCACAACTTCGCCTTTTAACTTCTTACCACCGCGTATTACTATTTTGTCCATTTCTAATCCCAAAGTTTATATAAAATTTATAGCTGATATTCGGAAGATCATTGCTTCCCGGCATAACTATAATGGACTTGAATTCCAATGTTTTTAAGCACATTAAAATATGTTTTTGCTTCAGGGTTTCCCTTGTGAGAAAAAGCTTTATACAGTGTACCCCTTTTGACATTGGCTTTTTTGCTTATTTTTGTCATGCCTTCAGTAGCAGTTGCAATTGCCTTTATTCCCTCAAGAAACATTCCGAAGTCATCATCTTTCTCATATTGTTCAATGATTTCTCTTACAAAGTGATTTAAAAGTTTGGGATTGTTTTTTAATCTTTTTACAAAACTTTCTTCTACATTTTTATTTTTTTTCATTTGATTGTTCCTTTTGTTGTATCTTAGCATCTTATATATTTCCACTGCTCTTTTTGCATCTTTTCTTTTTAGCAAACGATGTCAATTGTTAAATTATCATATCTTCTTTACTATTATTCATACACACTTTATTTACCGTCACTCACAATAGCATTGTATATTATAATCCACATTGTATCAATATACCACGGGCAAGGCAAATTCAATGCTATTGTGAGTGACGGTAAATAAAGTGTGTATGAATAATAGTAAAGAAGATATGATAATTTAACAATTGACATCTTTTCTTTTTAGCAAACGATGTCAATTGTTAAATTATCATATCTTCTTTACTATTATTCATACACACTTTATTTACCGTCACTCACAAT
>NZ_JAIXMZ010000094.1:0-3824 GCF_020328025.1 Candidatus Endomicrobiellum pyrsonymphae
TCAAACAAATTAAAAAAATGGGATTTATACCTACTAAAAGGAATGGAGCAACGGGCATAGGATATACTTTGGAAACACTACTTGGCGTAACTGAAAATAATATTGCTAATCCTGACATTGAAGGGACAGAACTTAAAGCTTATAGAAGCAAAGCAAATAGTTTAATTACGTTATTTACGTTCAATAATAAAGCATGGAAAATGCCGCCTTTGGAAGCAGTAAAAAAAATATGGTAGCTTGGACAAAGATGGACGACAAGGTCTTTATTACACCCTGTCTTTAAAACCTAATAGCGCAGGATTGTTTCTTGATATTCATACAACGGGAATTTTTGTGCGGCATATATCTGGCGAGGTGATTGCTTCTTGGAAATTGCAAACTTTAGCTGAAAGATTTATGCAAAAATTGCCAACGCTACTTTTTGTATCAACATTTACTGAAGAACGCGGTGGGGTAGAATATTTCCATTATTACAGAGCGCAACTAATGAAGGGAACATCGTCTGAACTGTTGGCAGATCAATTCCGCGCGGAAAATATTTTAGTGGATTTGCGGTTACATGACAAGGGTACTATGGCAAGAAATCATGGGACAGGATTTAGAACTTATGAAAACAAATTGTCTTTGTTGTTTAATAATGTAAAGGATTTATAATTTATGTATCAAGTAATTAGAAATACAAAATATGATTATATCGGTCAATCATACGCTTCTCTATATCCAAATTTGCACAAATATCCAGCGACTATGTTGCCGCAAATTGGAATTGATATCTTAAAAGAATTTGATGCCACAAAAGGGAGTTTATTAGATCCCTACTGTGGGTCCGGTTCTTCATTTACGAGCGGTTTGGAATGCGGGTTAACTAAAATGCAAGGTTTTGACATAAATCCGTGGGCGACGCTTATTTGTAAGGTTAAATTTACAAAAATTCCTATAAACGAACTTATTAAAGAAAAGCAAACATTTAGAAATAATATTTTTGAATTTCTAAAAAATGAAAATAATATATTTAAGTTGCCCCGCCCTCAAATTACAAATATTGATTTTTGGTTTTCGCAAGATGTGATAAATAAATTAATTATTATTAAACATTTTATAGATGAAATAAAAAATATAAATATTAGAAACTTTTTTTTAGCGCCATTTTCTGAAGTTGTTAGAGAGTGTTCTTACACAAGAAATAACGAGTTTAAACTATTTCGTATAAAATCAGATGAGTTGTTAAATTTCAATCCAGATGTAGTTAGTGTGTATTTAAAAAAGTGGAATGATATATTTTTGATATATTCTAACTTTTATTTTCCAAAAATAAAAAACGATGGCAAGATAAACGTTAAATGCGCGCAGTTTCAATTTCAAAATGAATCCTTTGATGTTGTTTTAACAAGTCCGCCTTATGGCGATAGTCGGACAACTGTTGCATATGGACAATTTTCAACATTGTCAAACGAATGGTTAGGAATAAGTTTTGCGCGAAAAATAGATAGAATGCTAATGGGTGGAACAAAATCAAAATCAAATATTACGCATGGCGTAATTGCCGATAGCATTTCACAAATAAGCAAAGTTGACAATAATCGCGCATTGGAAGTATCGTCTTTTTATAGGGACTTAAGCGTTTCTATTACAAATGTGGCAAACAGCGTGCGTAAGGGCGGCAAAGCAATATACATTGTTGGCAATAGAACTGTAAAAAATATAAAACTTCCTACAGATCAATTTGTTGCTGAAAAGTTTGAAGCTTGCGGGTTTAAACACGTAGTTACCTATGAAAGAGCTTTAAGTAATAAGGCTATGCCGAGTAAAAATTCTCCAACCAATAAAATAGGGAAAACTGTAAATACTATGTTGTATGAACACATTGTAGTATGCGAGAAAAAATATAATTATGACATTAACTAATATCAGAAAATTAGAATTTGAAAACTAACAATATATGAAAAAATTTTTTATTATAGACGGCAACGCTTACATACACAGAGCGTATCATGCTTTACCGCCATTTCTTACTTCAAACAATCAACACGTTAACGCGGTTTACGGTTTTATAAAGTTGTTGCTTAAAATAAAAAACAATTTTAAACCGGATTATCTTGCGGTTTGTTTTGATTATCCTTCAAAAAACTTTAGACATGAACTATTTAAAGAATATAAAGCAAACAGAAAACCTCTTGATGAGACTCTTATAAGCCAAATGCCTATTGCAAGAGAAGCCGTAGGAGCTTTAAATATTACGGAAATAGAAATAAAAGGTTATGAAGCTGATGATTTGATTGCCACAATAACCGAAAATAATAAAAAAAATAATTTGCAGACTGTTATTGTAACCGGCGATAAAGATATGTTACAGTTAGCGGAAGATGAAAATGTTTTGATTTGGAATGATTCTAAAGATATCATGTATGACGCAAAGAAAGTTGAGGAAAAATATGGCGTTACTCCTTCGCAGCTTTCTGATGTTTTTGCTTTAATGGGCGATGCAGTCGATAATATTCCCGGTATAAAAGGTATTGGCGAAAAAACCGCCGTAAAACTTATAAAAGAATTTGGGAGTCTAGAAAATATTTTGCAAAATGCAGGTTCTGTAAAAGGAAATGTCGGAAAATTGTTGCAGCATGGTAAGGAAGAGGCTTTAATTAGCAGAAAACTGATAGCTTTGAATAAACAAGTTCCTTTAGATTATAGTACGGAAGAATTTGAGAATAAAAATTTTGATATAAGCAAAGCGCTCCCTTTTTTTGAAAAATATGAATTTAAAAGTTTGGTTGCAAAATATTCCGACACAAATCATAAATCTCAGCCTGCTGTCGTTTTGAATGAAGCGCAACGCAATGAAGAATCCAAAACAGCTCGTGAATCTCAGGCGGTTGTCAATTTAAAATTTTCAGGTAAAGATTTTAAATTTGATTCTGAAATAGTAGGGACTCGCGAAAGAGCGATTGAGATTGTAAAAGTAATGGAAGAAGTAAACACAGTTGCGATAAAAACGGTTGGTTCTTTAGCAGATTCTTTAAAAGCTCAGATTGTAGGCATATCGTTGTGTGTTGAAACCAAAGATTTAGGTAAAGCTTTACTCAAATCTTTTTATTTTCCTGTAGGGCATAATGATTTAACTTCTAGTCAAATGAGCTTTGACGAATTTAAAAATATTTTTATGTCGATACTTTCTTCAAATAAAATAAAAAAAATCGGGCACGATTTAAAACATGAAAGAAATATATATAAGATGTTAGGCATCGATTTAAATAATATATATTTTGACACGATGCTCGCTTCGTATTGTATAAATCCTGCTAAATCGCATAACATAACAGACATATCGAAGGAATATCTAAATTTTTCTGCCGGAAATGATACTTATCTTGGTAGCGGTTTAAAAAAGATTGCTTTTGCCGACGCTTCAATAACCGACACTGCGCAATATGCAAACTCAATTTCATCGACCGTACTTGCAATATCCAAAGTATTTAATTTGCAGATAAAAGGGACAAAACTTGAATCGCTTTTTTTTGATGTAGAAATGCCTCTAGTTGAAGTTCTTTCTGAAATGGAAATTGCCGGTATAAAAGTTGATTCTTCTTTTTTGCGTGTTTTTAACGAAAAAATTGTAGTTGAGTTTAAACAAATTGAAGATAATATATATAAAATTGCGCAACAGGAATTTAATATTAATTCTCCAAAACAGCTTTCTACAATATTGTTTGAAAAACTTAATCTTCCTGTAATCAAAAAAACTAAAACTGGATATTCAACGGACGAATCGGTGTTGTCTGAACTGTCCTCTTATGAATTGCCCGCCGAAGTGTTGAAATACAGAGAAT
>NZ_JAIXMZ010000021.1:0-15439 GCF_020328025.1 Candidatus Endomicrobiellum pyrsonymphae
CGTCACCACTACCACCACCCCTGTTGTAGTTGAGTTCGGAACCGGTGGTGGCACAACCGGTTCCGAACTCAACTACAACAGGGGTGGTGGTAGTGGTGACGACGGCGAAGGTGGTGGCGGCGCATTCATCTACGACAACCTCAACTACAACTACGACGGCAAGGGCGGTAGTCTCGGCGGTGGTGGTGGCGGTGGTGGTGGCGGTGGTGGTGGTGGCACAACCGGCTCCTCCGTGGATGGTGGTTTCGATGATTCCGTTACCGCCGACACAAGCTCCTCCGACATCTACCACTTAGAAGAAAGCGACAGCGAAGGCGACGATAAACCTGAAGAAAAAGTCATTGACGATAAACATAAAGAAGAAGTCATTCATACTGATTTTTCCTTCTTCTAGCCCGCTTACTCTGCTCCCGAAGGCTAAGGCTAAGGCGACAGAGATAGTAGGCATGATTCTTTCAAACTAGAGACTGAAGAAGAAGAGTACTACGCGACAGTAGAGTGCGCTGGCGACACACCAAGCGTCTAGTCAGGAAGACAAGACCTAAAATGAGGGAAATTGACTCCGACGATGCAACAATGGAGAGCGACGACGACAACAAAGACATATAGAATTTTAAATAAGAATGATGGTGGAGTTGAAAACAGATTTGTGGACGAGAAAGATATTGCAGGAGAGGTTGTAGTTGCAGTATAAAAAATCTTTGTATAAGTCCTGATCGCTTTTACAAATCTCTCTATTTGATACTTAGGTATGCCTGTTCTCATTGATATTTCTTTTCTGTTTAATAATCCACAAATGTAACCTAGGATACAAAATCAGTCGTTCTGTTTCGTTGTACCTTTGGAACTCTTGTATTACCACTATACATTTGGTTAAGAGAAATTGGTTACAATTTCAAATCTAAGTTTTGGCAGGAGTATAAAAAATACGTTAAAATGATTTGTGATTGTTTTGCTAACGGGTTATGTTTTATAGAGCGTTTTAGTCGCTTCCAGAGTGTTTGAGATTTGAGCTGTTTTATCGTTTTACAAGCATACATTTTTAAGTTTTAGGCGCATTCTTTGTTTTGTGTAGAAATAGCCGATGAGAGGACTTGAACCTCCGACCCATTGCTTACGAAGCAATTGCTCTACCAACTGAGCTACATCGGCGTTTGTTATCTACCGCAATCCGTACAGGCACGTTTAAAATCTTCTCTAAAAAAAGTTGCCCTAGACTTTTTCCTGATTTGTTGATATGTCTCCGCCTTGAAAATTAAAGAACTTTATATCGACTGTGCGTTTATCACTAGGAGGCTGTCCTATATATACTCCGCCTGTCATAATAACTGCTTACATAAAAGAAGCTCATCGAGGCAAAAACTAACCAATCGTACGAATTCTACTAAATTTGACACGTAAAAGCAAAAAGCGATATAATCACGCGTTATGAAACAAATTAAGTTGAAAAAGAACTCTTTTTTAAGATTTTTTATAATTACAATCATTATTGCTTTATTAACACTCGTAGCAGGCAACATGACTGCAAATCTTATAGACAGCCTCCCATCCATACAACATCTTGGAAATTATACACCATATCTAGCTACTAAAATTTACGACAAAGACAATAATTTAATAGCCGAACTTTTTGATGAAAGGCGCGTTCTTGTACCAATAAACAGCATACCTATTAATCTACAAAACGCGTTTATAGCTATTGAGGACAATGATTTTTTTAAACACTGGGGAATTTCCACGAAAGGAGTTTTCCGCGCTTTCTCGAAAATGTTATTAAAAAGGAAGGTTGCGCAAGGCGGTTCTACCATAACGCAACAACTTGCAAAAACAATATTTTTAACACGCGATAAAACATTAATAAGAAAGATCAAAGAAGTGCTGTTAACTATACAACTCGAAAAAAATTATTCAAAAGACGAGATTTTGCAATTCTATATAAATCAAATATATTTTGGTAGTGGCGCGCACGGCGTTCAATCTGCTGCGGAAATATATTTTAATAAAAACGTTCAGAATCTAAATCTTGCAGAATGCGCTACTCTTGCTGCAATACCAAAATCTCCCAACCATTATAATCCGTTCAAAAATGCAAAAGCCTCTCTTGCAAGAAGAAATCTTGTCTTACTAAAAATGAGAGAACTTGGTCATATTACAAAAGCGCAAGAAGAAGAAGCTTTAAAAGTTGCGCTACCAGTAAAAGAAAATGCGCCGAAAGAAAAAAAAGGATATTATTTTATTGAATTTTTAAAAATGATGCTTGAACCAAAGTACAACGCAAATATTTTATTGAAAGCTGGTCTTTCAATTTATACGACTTTAGATATTAAAGCTCAAACAGTCGCCGAAAAATCACTTGAAGAGGCTCTTTCAAAGTTTGACGAAGAAAAATTAAAAACCTTTGAAATGGAAAAAAAAGATCCCGTTAAAATACAGGGAGCAATTGTGGCTTTAGATCCAAAAAATGGCGCTATAAGAGCAATGGTAGGCGGACGCAGTTTTAAGGAATCTCAGTTTAACAGAGCAACTCAAGCAAAAAGACAAGCCGGATCTGCTTTTAAACCGTTTGTGTATCTTACTGCAATCCAAGAAGGATTTACTCCTGCAACTGTTCTCGACGACGCGCCGATGGTTTTTATGTATAAAGGAAATGCGTGGGAGTTGGTTTCGCGAGATATGACAACTCTTGAAACAATAGCGGAAACTGTATCGGAAGATGATTTAATTGACACAAATAAGATATGGTCTCCTACAAATTACGGCAAAAGATGTAGCGGACATGTAACATTAAAAACAGCTCTCGCTTTATCTATAAACATTTGCGCAATCGAACTTATTATGAAAGTAAGTCCATCAAAAGTTATACAAACTGCGCAAAATTTGGGAATAACAACGCCGCTTTCCGATTCATTTTCACTCGCTTTAGGAGCAAGCGACGTAACTTTACAAGAAATGGTCTCGGCATTTGCAACATTTGCATCTGCCGGAATTAAAACCACCCCATACGTTATAACAAAAATTGTTGATAAAGATGGTAAAATTTTAGAAGAAAATCTACCTAAACAAAAAGAAGTTCTCTCGGCGCAAGTTTGTTTTATTATGACCAACATGCTTAAAGCAGTCGTAGAAAAAGGAAGCGGTTGGCGCGCAAAAAATCTAGGAAGACCCTGCGCAGGTAAAACAGGAACAACAAACGGGTCAAGCGATGCATGGTTTGTGGGATATACACCTCAGCTTGTAGCCGGGGTATGGGTAGGTTATGATGACCGTTCAATTTCGCTTGGAGACAGAGTTTCCGGAGGAGTAATTGCCTGTCCTATATGGGCAACTTTTATGAAAGCCGCTCTAGAAGGCAAACCTGTGTTAGATTTTGCGCAACCGGAGAATATTGAATGGGCATTAATTGACCCAGTTACAGGACTTCTTGCGTTGAGTAAAACTCCAAACGCATCTCTTGACGCTTTCATCAAAGGAACATCGCCTACATACTACTACAACCGATCTGCTTCGGATAATGAACAAAAAGAGGATTTAACTATAGAAACAGGATGTCTTTAAAACCTGACTTTCACCCTTCAGCTATCATAATTATTTCAACAATTGTCGCTAAAGTTTAAAACTGGAGCGTAAAGATTAAAATAATATTCATAGCGAAGCGACACTCTTTTAAAAAGTCGGACAAAAATACTATTACAAAACTACAAACTGTTTCAGAGAGCTGATTATATCTTGTATATCTATCAAACCCAAGCAGGATGGAGGATATATCATGAATCATTATTCAAAAATAATCTGATATTCCTCACGAGGGATTTCCGTGCTTGCTTGAATATCAAATTCCGCATTAAACAACTCTCTAAGTCTGTTCTTTCTTTCTTTAAAATATTCAACAACATCAGGGTTTATTTTTATTTTAATTTTACCATGATAACAGTCAACTTTTAGCGGTACTATTTCGTCGCAAACGTTGATAAAGACAGACTCTTTTGAAAGAACTAGTCCCAAACCACGACAAACGGGGCACGTATCTCCGAGAAGAGAAAATAAAGACTCCCTCTTTCTCTGTCTTGTCATTTCTATAAGTCCAAGTCTTGTTATAGGCCATATTTTTATTTTAGCTTTATCTCCTTTTGCAGCCTCGCGGAGTTTTTCCAAAATTTTTTGTCTGTTTGAAGCCTTTTTCATATCTATAAAATCAATTACAATAATACCGCCGATATTTCTAAGTCTTAATTGTCTTGCAACTTCCTCTGCTGCTTCAAGATTTGTAAGAGCAGCCGTGTCTTCCTGAGAAGATTTGGATGTAAATTTTCCACTGTTAACATCTATGGCGCAAAGAGACTCCGCTTCTTGAATTATAAGGTATCCTCCGGACTGTAGCCTTGCTATGTTCGAACGGAGTTTTTTTATTTCTTCTTCAATACCGTACGCTTTAAATATAGGGACCTTGCCATCGTAAAGAGCAATTCTGTCAGAAAACTCAGGAGATACTATCTTTACAAATTCAGTTGCCTCTTTTAATTCTTTTGGGGAATCCGTATGTATTATCACAACATCGTCAGTAAAGTAATCTCTTATTGTCTGAGAAACAATGCCTAAATCTTTATGTATAAGACTCATTGGCTTTGCGCCGGCAAACCTTTCACTAATAGCTGACCAAAGTCTTGTTAAATGTTTTATTTCGTTTCTAATTTCTGTTTCTGTAGCTTCTTCGGCTTCTGTTCTTACTATTATACCGCCAGGCATATCTTTTTTGATTTTTGTAACTATCGTTTTTAATCTATCATATTCTTCTCTATCTTCAATATTTTTTGATATGCCTACATTATTACTGAAAGGCATATAAACTAAAAGTCTCCCTGGCAAAGAAATATCCATTGTCACTTTAGAGCCTTTGGTGTTTATCGGCTCTTTATACACCTGTACCATAACCTCCTGTCCGATTTTAATCATATTTTCAATGTTTTTCTTTTCGTGGTGTTGCGTTATTATATCATCAACCCCAAGATATGCGCCTTTGCTAAATCCAATGTCTACAAACGCAGACTCCAACGCTGGCACAATACCTTGCACCGTTCCTTTATAAATATTGTTCAATATTTTTTCAGATTCTCTTCTTTCAATAAACAAATCAAAAAGCTTGCCGTCTTCAAGCACGGCAACTTTTGTTTCTTCAAGAGTTCTGTTTACTACTATTTCTTTTTTCATTGTTTTTTTCTAACGTATTAACATTAAATTAATTGACTATGGCTCGTAAATCTGCCCATTTTTTGTTTCCACATATAAATCGGTTCTTTCTATGGCATATATTTTGGCATAATTTTCTTGATTTTCCAACATTTTTTGTAAAACCATTTCTGGCTTTATTGTTTTACCGCTGCCAAAACGAAGCTGTAATTTTAAAATCCCGTCTTCATTTCTAAAAAACCTTATTAATGGCTTAACATCAATTTCAACAGTTTTCTCTTTTTTCGTTTTTTCTATCAAAATTTTATCTTTGGACAAAAAATTGTCGATTATTTTTTGTGAAATATCAGTATCTTTTATTTTATATTCAGCAATATTGGCTAAAATATCTATCGCAGGGAAAGTCAACGGGACTTTCTTCATGCTTAACAAAGAAAAACCATTCGGCAACACCCGCGTAAATTCTCTTTTCACATCTTCAATATTCACTTTTTGCGTAAAATATAATTCCATATATTCGCTTGAACTTTCATGCCCTACAGAAAGCGGAGGACCATAAGAAGATTTAACCTGCGGACTAAACCCTGCTGTAAACGCCACGGGAAGAGTAGAACGTCTTGCCGCTCTTCTCAACACTTCTATTTGTTCTAAATGCGATACAAATTTAACAGCGCCTTTTTTTGAAAAACGTAGTCTTAATCGCCTAGTCGAAGGCAATACAGAAATTTTAGGTTCAACATAATTTTCGGGCAAAGAACACTGCGATTTATCAAAATGCTCTACCTCAACATTAGCAGTTTCGTTTATACCTTTTACGTAATCGGAATACAAATCCTCTTTTGAAACTCCAAAATGTAGATGATCCCAAGGCAACACTTCATCGTATTTCCTGTCTCTATACACATAAAAATTTAAATCTATATTGCTTTCAGCAAGAGCTTCATTCCAAATGTTATTGCCAAATTTGTCAGCCCATTGATCAAATCTTGCGCCTTTCTGCCACGCCTTATATATTACTGCCGAAAGACGTCTATCACCTTTAGCAAGCAAAGCTTCTAAAACACTCGCTCTATGATTATGCGCTTTGACATTTGCCGGAAGAAGTTTATGTAGAAAATCTATTTTTTGTTTTATTGCATCAGCACCTATCATAGACGACCATTGAAATGCAGTCTGCGCTTTTGGCACAAAAGGCGAAACTGTAATCGTAAAATTCAGCCCTTTTGCTTCTCTCATGACAAGTTTTACTAAACGCTCTATACCGGCTATATCTTCATCTGTTTCCGTAGGAAGACCTATCATAAAATAGAGTTTTATAGCTTTCCAGCCCATGGCATTTGCCGTAAGCAACGTTTCAACTATTTGTTTTTCTGAAAGATATTTACCTATTACGTTACGCAATCTATCTGAACCTGCCTCGGGAGCAAAAGTAAGAGTAGGTCTTTTACTTCTATTGATGTATTGCGCAACTTTAAGCGAACGCTTATTACATCTTAAGGACGGCAACGAAATATTTAGATTGAATTTGCTGTACAAATTATTTGTTTCTATTAACAATTTATCCAAATATTTATAGTCGCTGCACGAAAGTGACAAAAAAGCAACTTCCTCAAAACCTGTTGCCACTATGCCCTTTTTAACAAAATCCAATAATTTTTCAAGAGGTCTTTGTCTCCATGGACGATAATATTTTGATGCTTGACAAAAACGACATTGACCCGGACAGCCTCTTGCAACTTCAATATTTAATCTGTTATGCACAGTTTCTACAAAAGGAACTATTTTCTTTTCAGGGAAATATGCATTTTCAAGACTTGAAAATCTTTTCTTAACAACGGCTGTTACATCGTCCGATACAGGGGCTACAGATTTCACTGTATTATCGTCATTATATTCCACATTGTACAAAGACGGAACATACACGCCTTCTATTTTTGATAATTTTTTTATCGTTTCCAATCTAGAAAACTTAGCTTTTTTTGATTCTTTACATGCAGCAATTATTTCTTCTATAGCTTCATCCCCATCACCCAAAACAAATAAATCAAAAAAATCACAGAAAGGTTCCGGATTAGTTAAAGCAGGTCCGCCCGCAATTATCAAAGGGTCATTTTCTTTTCTGTCTTTTGAAAATATCGCAATGCCGGATAAGTCTAAAATATTAACAATATTTGTAGCTACAAGCTCGCACTGAATTGTAAAACCTAAAACATCAAAACTTTTTATTTCACTGCGCGATTCCAACGAAAAGAGGGCAAGCTTTTCTCTTTTTAAAAGCGTTTCCATATCCCCGTCAGGAGCAAAGACTCTCTCGCAACGAGCAAGTTTTTTTTCGTTAACTAGATGATAAAGAATTTCTAAGCCAAGATTAGAAGCTCCTACTTCGTAAATATCAGGAAAGCATAAAACAACAGAAAAATCTGCGGACATATTTGCCGAATGAGAATTTAATTCGTTATTTATGTATCTTGCGGGTTTTTGTACAAAATTTAAGATTTCTTCAATTTTAGATAGTTTATTCATAATTTGTATCAAGCGAAAAAAGGTCGAAATAAAATGTAGGAAATCACCTACATACAGTCAATTAACTTGCCTATACGGCAATTGATATTAAGAAATCAACTTTTACTTTGTTTATTTAGTTATATTTTCTTGTTCGGGACTAAGAGTTTCAAGATAATCCGCAGGAGCACGCACATCGCGCTTATATCTATCAAAGCACATTTAAAGTATTTCTATAATTTGCAAGCGTTTTCAATTCTTCTTATAAAAGAAAGATCTCGTAATATTTTTGTCAAGCCTGCTCAAAAATTTCATTACGTTTCGCATGAAGTTTAAGCAAAGTCACCTCAGTATAGACAAAACCGTTTGTATCAAATTTTAATAAAAAATGCCGTTAAAACCGGCAACGCCGGCAAATATACAAATGCAAATTTTTTATTCATCACTGTTTGTCTCCCGTTGCAACGTCATACATATGTTATACGCATACTGATTGTATAAAAATTAATATTTTATTACAATCAGTAGCATCACATAGATGCACCTGCCCAGTGACAAAGTAAGTTCCTAAAACCTAAAGGAGTATCTCAGTATTATTCTTCGAGCATTTTGACTCATACTCACTAGTCAGTTTTGCGAATTCGTTTCCGACTGTGTTGCAAGTTCTTGCCAGACCTCAAACTGAGTATACGCATTAGACAGTTTTGCGAATTTGTCTTCGTTCTGTTTTTTTTCTTCCTCTTCTTCTTCCTTAGTACAATCTCTATCCTTACCGCACTTTTTCATCTTATCAGGATGCATTTTTTTAGAACGTTTGTGATACTCTTTCTTAATTTCACTAAAAGTAGCATTTTTTGAAAGGCCAAATTTTTCGAGACAACTGTGATACTCTTTCTTAATTTCACTAAGAGCAGCTTCTTTTGAAAGTCCAAAATTTTCGTGACCACACTTATCATTGTTTTCATCAGACTCGCTCTGCTTCTGCCACCACCTCTTTTTATATTTTTTCTTGTCAGATTTGCTCTGCTTCTGCTTCGCATATTCTTCCTTGTTAAATTCTCTCTGCTTCTGCTTCTCTTCATCTTTTTTCTTCGCCTCTTTTAACTCTGCCCGAATATTTTCTAACAGTATTTGTTTGTTTCTGAACCTTTCCATTACATTCTTTACTTGAGAGCCGTTTCCATACTTCCTATCATTGTAATCCTGCCACACTGCTACTATTTTTCGCTTTTCTTCTTCTTCTGGTTTATCTTTTTTCTTCGCTTCTTTTAACTCTATTGATTTGTCTTCGAACTCTGCCATTAAATCTCGTACTGGAGAGCCGTTTTCATACACTTCAGCATTGTCTATTTCTCGCTTTTCTTCTGTCGCTTTATCTTTTTTCTTCGCTTCTTCTAACTCTGCCCGAATATTTTCTAACGGAATTTCTTTCCGACCGAATCTGTCTAGTGTAGCGCGTACTTCAGAACCAAATCCATGTATGCCATAAGTATAACCATCCTCCACTATCTTTCTACTCACTTCTTCTTTCCTCTTCCTTATTGCCTCTCGTTGCCTTTCATTCAATTCAGCGTCGCTAACTTGACAGCCTGACTTTTCTAGACTGCAATAAACTCCTATTCTTCCCGATTCTTGGGATTCATAAAAAATATTATCAATATTACCGCACTTTTTTTTAATATCCGAATAACTCTCAATACTAGAAAAATCTGTCAAATCTTTTTCTTCATAATAATAACCCTCAAACTTTCCATTTTTCTCCTGAAAAACAAGTTTCCCAAGACATCTAGAATTACCCTCTCTTGTCGTCATTTTTTTTGCGCTACCACCGTCGCATGAGCACAACACCAAGCTAAGTATTACAATCATACTTAACAGTCTTTTTAAGCCCTTCAAAATGCCTCCCCCTACCCCAATTTTTTGATACTTTTGTCGGACAAGACAAAAGTACAGAGAGTTTTTTTCGCAATAATATGATAAAATTCCAAAATGATAATTAAAAGCGTACAAAATCAAATATTTAAAGAAGCCTTTAATCTTCAAGACAAAAAATTCCGCGATAACCACGGACTTTTTGTAGTTGAAGGGAAAAAGCAAATCGACGAAATTCCAAAAGATTGGAATATAAAACAAATCTTTATATCCGAGAAGTACCAAAACAACGTTGCAAATTCCAAAAACATTATAGCGCTTTCTGAACGTTTATTCAACAAATTGGCTACAACACAATCCCCGCAAGGAATATTAGCAGTTGTCAAAAAAAAACAATATAACATTACAGAAGTTCTTAGAAACGCTGGACCGTTTGTAATTTTAGAAAATATTCAAGATCCCGGAAATCTTGGAACGATTATACGTTCTGCAGATGCTTTTGCCACAAAAGCTGTATTTGTGTCAAAAGGAAGCGCAGACACGTACTCTGACAAAACTGTAAGAGCAACAATGGGTTCAATATTTCATTTACCTGTAATAGACAACATCAATATGAAGGACATGTTGAGCCTCTTGAAAGAAAAAAAATTTACTATTTTTGCAACTTCGTTAAAAGGTAAAAAATATTTAAATGACATAAAAATTCCAAATAAAAGCGCTTTTATAATAGGAAATGAGGCAAACGGTGTTACAAACGAAACGGGAAACTTGGCAGATGAATTTATTAAAATATACATGCCCGGAAAATCAGAATCTTTAAATGCCGCCGTTGCCGCATCCATTATAATGTATGAAGCAACAAGAAAGTAATCGCTGTGTTTTATTATAGGATTTGTCTTAGTTTTTAGTTGTTTCCTTACTTTTTCTAAGACGATTCGGTAAGCGCATAATCCGATTCCTAAGAAATTGCTCACATTTTTTACTAAATTAGAAATTGTCAGCTAATTCTTCCATATATGCCTGAGAGTGCAGGCAGGCTGGGCATTTTGTCAGCGCTTCTTTGCCTTCATACACATAACCGCAATTACGGCATTTCCATCTTATAGACATATCTTTTTTGAACACTCTATCATTTTTCAAACTATCTAAGAGCTTTAAATACCTTGACTCGTGATATTGCTCTGCAACACAAATTTTCCTAAAACATTCAGCCACTTCAGGAAATCTCTCCTCATCAGCAACTTTTGCCGCAGCAGGATAAAGACTTGTATATTCTTCTTTTTCTCCTGAAGCAGAAAGTTTCAAATTCTCAATTGTATCGCTGCTTATAATGCCGGCAGGGAAAGTTCCTGTGATTTCGAGAGAACCGCCTTCTAAAAATTTAAAAAATCTTTCGGCGTGTTCTTTCTCGTTATCTGCTGTTTCTGTAAAAATTGTGGCAATTTGCTCGAAACCTTCTTTTTTGGCTTTTGATGCAAAATAAGTGTATCTCATTCTCGCTTGCGATTCGCCTGCAAATGACTCCAATAAATGCTTTTCCGTCTTTGTGCCTTTAATTGATTTTGCCATTTTAACTACCTCCAATATAGAATAATTAATCACTTATCAACAATCTAAACACGCCAGCGCCTGCCAGAATAGATTTTATATCTCTACCTCATTATACCACTTACCATGCAAATTGCAATTTTCGATAACCTGAACTTTACCTTTTGTTCCACCCTTTAGATGAACAACCGTAGCAGGATTAATATCGGCCGTAAGCATAACGTTTGAGATAAACTTATTATCAACGTAAAATGCTATTTCCGTTATATGATGTTCCGGTAAAGCTGGGTGAAGAATTTCTCCAATTTTTACATGCACATCTATGCAACCAATTCCAGGAATTAACCCACACTCTTGAATAACTGTAAATGATGGCATATGTTTCTTTTCAGACTCGCCGGATGCCACTTTAAAATCAGGCGACTTATAAGCATCTTCTTTTTCCTCAAATACATTTTTTGCATAGCAAACAGGACACTGTCCTTTATTGCCATCTAACGCAACATATCCGCAAATTTTACATATTAATCCTTTCATAGTACCTCCTCTTCATCTTTGATTTTTATGGCAAACGCTTTCCCCGCTTCAAAACATTGATTTAACTCTTCTTCGGTAGGATTAAAAACAACTCTCAGCGACGGATCAAATGATGTAACGTTAGAAATTGCATCTTCAATATCTTTAGTTGCTTCGCCACTCCAGCCATAAGAACCAAAAGCAAAAGATTTGCGACCTTTGGCTTTTGATCCTTTAAGAAAATGTAAAAAACCTGCAATTACAGGAAGCATTTCTCCATCGTGCGTTGACGACCCGAAAACCCAGCCTTTTGCATCAAGCATATATGAAGCAATATCAGTTCTGTCATTTTTTGTTACGTCAAACAAAACAGCCTCAACGCCTCCTGAAGTAATTCCATCAACAATTTTTCTTGCCATTTTCTCAGTGGAGCGCCACATTGTTTCATAAACAACAGCCACTCTATTTTTACATGAATGCGACGACCAATATAAATATTTCTGCATAATTTCTGCTATGTGTTTGCGCCACACAAGTCCATGGCTTGGAGCAATAAGTTCGATACTAAGATTTAATTTACTTATTGCTGCAAGTTTGGCAGAAACTAGAGCATTAAAAGGCCAAAGTATATTTGCATAATATTTCTGCGCTTCGTCCATCAATACTGCAAAATCAACTTCATCGTCAAAAATTTTATTTGTAGCATAATGCTGACCAAAACCGTCATTTGAAAACAAAATTTTATCATAAACAGAATACGTAAACATGCTGTCAGGCCAATGTATCATCGGAACATCTATAAAATCTAAAGTTCTTTTGCCAATGTTTAAATTCTGTCCTGATTTTACTGCAGTCCAATCGCCACTTACTCCGTAATATTTTAAAAGCCCCTGTCTTGCTTTTTCTGTTCCATAAATTTTTGCCTTAGGACAAATTTTTAATATTTCAGGGAATGCTCCTGAATGATCAGGCTCTATATGATTTATTATTATTGCGTCTATTTTAGAAGGCTCTATAACGCTTTGGATGTTGTCTATTAACTCTCTTTCAAAACCTTTACGAACTGTATCTATCAGAGTAACTTTTTCGTCAAGAATTAAATAAGAATTATACGTAACGCCCCTTTTTGTTACGTATGTATGTCCATGAAAACGTCTCTCGTTCCAATGTATAGCGCCAACCGCATATATGTCGTCTTTTATTAATCTTGCAGGCATAAATAAAACATCTCCTTTGCATTCATGTCTATGGAACCCATGTTAGTTGTTAAGCAAAATGAATGACAATCAAATTGTCAACAATATTGTTAGCGCAACCATACTTTAATTACTTCTTTTCAGCTACGCATGAAGGGCATTCGTCATAATCAGCCAAATACTCAGACTTACATACCGAACATACTTTAACGTTGTTATTTCCTTTAGAACAACACGGCTTACAAAATTTAGGATGCATACAATCGTTTTTCAACTCAGGCTCACAATGGGGGCATGAGCAAGGATAATCTTTAGATGTATTATTTCCTTGTTTGGCTTTATAGTTTTCAATCGCTCTATGCAACGCATCAGCTCCAAGATTTGAACAGTGCATTTTGTTTGGCGGAAGACCGCCCAATGCTTTTGCAACATCTGCGTTTGTAAGATTTATAACTTCTTCAAGAGTTTTCCCTAATGCCATCTCCGAAACCATAGAAGAAACAGCTATTGCAGCGCCACAACCAAAAGTTTTAAACTTAACATCTTCAATTTTATTGTCCTTGACTTTGATATAAAAAGTCATCATGTCGCCGCAAACAGGATTGCCAACCTCACCGACACCGTCTGCATCTTTTATTTCTCCAACATTTCGCGGATTTGCGAAATGATCCATAACTTTTTCTGAATAAAACGCCATTGCCGTCCTCCAATATTACTACTGTTCTTCCTTCATTGGGCAATGATCGTGACCATGCTCATAATCAGTTCCCGGACCTGCAACTTTTCTTTTGCCTGTTTGTAAAAAATACGAATATAGCGGCGACATATCTCTCAATTTTTTAACAATTTTTGGAAACTCTTCTAAAACGTAATCTATTTCTTCTTCTGTGTTAAATTTCGATAAAGTAAACAAAATCGAGCCTTGCCCTATTGCTTCGTCAACATTCATAGCGGTAAGTACGTGTGAAAGCCTAAGATTTTTATTAGCGCACGCAGAACCGCTTGCAGCCATAATACCTTTTGCATCTAAAAGCAAAAATAGAGCTTCTCCTTCAACAAATTCTACCGAAAAATTTACATTGCCGGGAAGACGGTTTGTCTGCGACCCATTTAAGTAAATATACTCTATTCTTTTTGGAAGTTCTGCAATGAGCTTATCTCTCAATTTCTTTACAATTTCGCTATTTTTAATAATTTCTGACTTAGCAATCTCGCAAGATTTTCCAAACCCAACAATAGCGGGAATATTTTCAGTCCCGGAACGCTTAGAATTTTCTTGAACGCCACCATCTAACTGCTGATTAATCTCGATGCCTTTTTTTAGATAAACAGCCGCTGCGCCTTTGGGTCCATACATAACCGAAGCTGAAAAAGTTAAAGCGTCAACACCCAAATTTTTAACGTCTATAGAAATTATTCCGCAACCGCTCACCGCATCCGTATGAAAAACAACAAAATCATTTATATTACTATCTCTAACAACAGAAACCAATTTTTTTATATCTTGCACCGTGCCGACTTCAGGATTTGCATATTGGATAGAAACCAAAATTGTATCTTTTCTCAACGCTTTTTTAAGCTCGTCTGCGATTATATTGCCTTTTACGTCAACAGGGAGATATGTTATCTCGAAGCCTTCTTTTTCCAGTTTTTTTCCAGAATTTAAAACTGAAAGATGTTCGATTGAAGAAACAATAATGTGTCTGCCTTTCATTTTCAGAACATCAGCAATGCCTTTTATCGCCAAATTATTAGATTCTGTGCCACAAGATGTAAAAATAATTTCTTTGGAATCTGCATTAATCAATTCTGCAACTTGTTGACGCGCTGTTTCAAGAACATCTTTTGAAACAGAACCCAAAAAATAAATGCTTTGAGGGTTTCCATAATACTCTACAAAAAACGGCTTCATAGAATCGAAAACTCTCTCATCAAGTTTAGTATTTGATTGATTATCCAGATATACTTGTTTCATAATAATTATTCTTTTTCAAAAACATCTTTTGAAGCGTTGCAAAGAGGGCATACCCAATCTTCAGGCAACTGTTCAAAAGAAACACCTGCGACAATGCCATCTTCAGGAATACCTATGGCGCTGTCATATACATATCCACAAACGGAACATTTCATTTTTTCCATAACGCACCCTCCCAGTTAAACATAGTTACCTATTTTTGAACTAGCTCACAGCATTTTCGACTCGATTAACCGCACGTATATTATCTATTTTTTTGACCTTTTTTGCAAATCTTTTTGGGCAAGAGCAGTCAAGAGGATGTGAAATCTAAACGGTCAAATCAGATAGTTGAACTTTATACAAAATTAACATACCAAAAAAAGGCTTTGGCAGAATAAACTGCCAAAGCCTCGATTACTGAAATAAACTGTCTCAGTCAACTTTTTCTAGCGTCGTTTCTGACTCGACCGCCTTTTTTCAAAAAGCGAGCAAGTCAGGTCTTAATCTATACTGTACTTCTGCAAGCTACTCAATCTTTGCTTCAACATCTACTTTAGAGTACGTCAAAATCTGTAGCTTGCTCCTAAGTTAGCTTTCATATTTTGATACCCTTTTGCAATAAGAATGTCTATGTTTGCAAAAACTGAAACATTTTTCGTTATGT
>NZ_JAIXMZ010000095.1:0-3805 GCF_020328025.1 Candidatus Endomicrobiellum pyrsonymphae
CAAAAAATGCTCAGTTGGTTTTTACAACTCATTGTACTGATATTTTAGAAGCGGATATCTTGAGATTTTTAGAAGTAGCTACTGTGAACAAAAATCTTAATGAAGGATCAACGATAAGAAGGATTTCTGACTTCAAGGATTCTCTTGAATTTAAAAACATTCGCAACACAACTGATTTTAGAAAATTGTATTTGCAAGGCGTTTTTAAAGGGATACCTTTTCCATATATTTAACGGATATGTATGAGTAACTTAATTAATATCATCATCATCATTTGCGAAGGTAAAAATGAAGACGCGTACATACAAGAACTAAATAAAATACTTTAGAGAAAAAAATATAAGTATTAACTTAGTATCCAAACAAGCAGACAATGGAAGTTATGCTGCTGTTGTGAAAAAATATAAAGAGTTTAAAAAAATAAATCTAAGTATATACAATGGTCGCTTGAATGCGTTGATTATGTGTTTCCATAAAAAACCATACGATTTGTCAAGTTTTTGTGTTAACAAAATGGCTCAGTGTATATCAAAATGTTGGATAACAACCTCGCCAAATTTTTTAATTATGCAGTAAAATTATGTATAATAAATATAAAAGTCTATCTAATCACGGATACAAGATATGGTTCGGTCTCTGCTGGTATGAGGTTCTTTTTGTACAATGAGACTAAAACAAGACTGAAAAATAAAAATGACGAGGATTGATAATGCTGAATGTAAGCGTTTATTGAACAATAACGTTCCAAAAATAGTTAGCTCTTATACTTTATTAAGGGGTTAAAAGGTGAAATCGCAGATATTGAAGCAGAAGGAAGCAGGGATGTTTTAGGAGCAGAAGTTGGCGGAAATTATAACATAACGGAAAATGTTTCAGTTTTTGCAAACATAGACATTCTTACTGCGAAAGGGTATTGAAATGCAAAAGCTAACTTAGGAACAAGCTATAGATTTTGACGCACTAAGCAGATATTGAAGCAAAGATTGAGTAGTCTTATTTAAGCGGTTTGGAGTATAAAAATAGTATTTTCCCGAAAATAGATTATATAGCATACTCATAAATGATACATTACAGCGTTTGCATTATTTTAGCTATAGCTGTTTTAGCACTCACTGCGCGGGTTTTTGTTTTGTATTTTAAATTGCAATCTTACCGGAGCAAAATTTTAAGACTTAGTAACAAAGTTCAAGGCGTACCTGATTCAAATAATTTATTATCACTGTTAATAAGTGCTAATGAGTTTTCTCTTAATACGAAAAGCGTGGTAAATAAAGATGAATTCTTAGATTCTGTGGTGAAAGGTGCATGTAAGTTAGTTAAAGCTGCTTCCGTAACGCTTATGCTTACAGGTTCTGAAAATGACGATTTACATATTGTTTCGTCAAAGGGTTCTCCGGAGGATTTGAAGGCTAGTATAGGAAATCTTTGGGGGAAGAGTCCGCGATGCATGAACTTATTCAAGAGACAGGGACGCAGTTTGATATAGATGTGGTGGATATTTTTATCAAAATATTAAAAGAAATGTAATTATGAGCGGTATTTTATACATAGTTCCAACACCTATAGGCAATCTTGAAGACGTAACTCTAAGAGCATTAAGGATCCTTAAGGAATGCGATTTAATTGCTTGTGAAGATACAAGACGAAGTCTAAAATTTTTGTCTTATTTTGAAATTTCTAAACCTCTAATAAGTTTCTATTCCTACAATGAGCAGCATAGACTAGGGCAAATATTGGATAAAATGGCTAACGGTAAAAAAGTTGCTTTGATTTCCGATGCAGGCACTCCAGGTATTTCAGATCCTGGTTACACTTTAGTTAAAGAGGCGATAGGCAAAGGAATAAAGACTGAAGTTTTGCCAGGAGCAAGCGCTGTAACGACTGCTCTTGTAGGCTCAGGTCTTCCAACAGACGGTTTTATATTTTGCGGGTTTTTAAAAAGAAAACCCGGTAAAATGAGAAAAGAATTATTAGAACTTTTGAATTTACAAAAAACGATTGTTTTTTATGAATCGCCTCACAGGATACTTAAAACTGTAGAAGTATGTTTAAATATTTTTGAAGAAAATGCTAGAATTTGTTTAGCAAGGGAAATAACAAAAAAGTTTGAGGAATACATAAGAGGCACAATTAAGGAAGTCTTGGAAGATATAAAAAACAGACAAAATTTGCTTGGTGAGTTTGTTGTTTTAATATATCCTAAAAATGATGAATGTAAGGAAATATAATGATTAGAGTAGGAATTGTAGGAATAACAGGATATACAGGAGAAGAACTTTTAAAAATTCTTTCAAAACATCCGAACGTAAAAATAACCGGTCTTTATGGTAGAATCTCATCTACAGAAAGATATTTGCGAGATGTTTATTCGCATTTTGCTTATTTAGATTTAAAAATTGAATCCTTTGATACAAGGCAAATTGCAAACAGTTGCGATGTTGTGTTTCTTGCTTTGCCTCACGCTGTTGCTTTTGAAGTTGTTCCACAGCTTTTAGATGCAAGCGTTAAAATTATAGATTTATCTGCTGATTTTAGATTGAGAAATACGGAAGTTTACGAAAAATGGTACAAAATAACCCATATCGCAAAGAAATACATAAATCAAGCAGTTTATGGCTTATCCGAACTTAATTCCGACGATATAAAAAATGCTTTCCTGATTGCAAACCCAGGTTGTTATCCTACGTCCGTAGCATTGGGATGCGCTCCCGCAATAAAAAACAGTTTTGTAGATTTGAAAGGAATAATCATAGATTCCAAAAGTGGTATTTCTGGCGCAGGCAGGAAAAGCGCGCAAGAATATTTTGCTGTCGAACATCCAAATTTTAGAGCATATAAAATTGCAGGCAACCACAGACATATACCTGAGATAGAACAAGAGCTTTCAATTTTGTCGAGAGAAGAGATAACAATAAGTTTTACGCCTCATATTATGCCTGTTGAAAGAGGAATGTTTTCTACAATATACGTAAATCTTAAAAAAACTGTCGCTACGTCTGAAATAATTGAGAAGTATAGAGAATTTTACAAAGGCAGGCAGTTTGTAAAAATTTTAGATGAAGATGTAATGCCGTGCATAAAAGATGTTGCAAATACAAATTACTGCGAAATAGGTATGAAAGTTGACGATAGGACAAACAAGCTTGTTGTTGTTTCAGCTATAGACAACCTAGTTAAAGGCGCTTCAGGTCAAGCAGTACAAAATATGAATATTATGTTTGATTTGCCTGAAACTATGGGGTTGATATAGTTAATTACACAGGAACAGAGGAAATTAATAAATGCTTCCAAATGGATTTAAAGTTGGCGGAATACGCAGTGGTTTGTCAAAAAAAGCAGGCAAAAAAGATTTGGCTCTTTTTATTTCAGAATCTCCTGCGCATGCAGCTGGTATGTTTACTCAAAATGTTGCAAAAGCAGCGCCTGTGCTTATAGACATCGATAGATTAGAGAAAGGTGATAGGTTTTTTGGTGTTATAGCAAATTCTGGTTGTGCGAATGCGTGTACGGGTACAAGAGGGGCAAAAGATGCCGAATATATGTGTTCGTCTGTAGAAAAAGCCTTTAATTTAAATGAGAAGTCAGTTTTGTGCGCTTCTACCGGTGTTATAGGTCAGTACTTGAATATTTCAAAAAATAAATTTAGAGATAGTATTGATTTATTAAAAAACAGTGTTGGAATATCTCCAAAATGCGAAGATGATGCTGTGCTTGCAATAATGACCACTGACACTTTTGTAAAAAAAACCTGTAGAAAAGTTAAAGTAAAAAACGGCGAAACCAAAATTTGGGGGTGTGTAAAAGG